>CALROE020000489.1:0-3934 GCA_943369715.1 Bradyrhizobium ivorense | reverse complement strand
CCGCCGCTCACGCGGCGGGAGCCATCACGATCATGGTGCCCGACGTCGTGCCGCCAACCGAAGAGTCGCGGGCCAAATGCGCCGCGGTGCTGCCCGACCTCAACGTCCTGCTGGCCGTGCTACAGGAGCAAGGCACACTTGGTCGGCGTTACGATCAGCCGCCTGTCGGATGACGGGCATACGCACCGCCGCCGAAATGGGTCCCGGCTCTGCGGTGCATCGCCGAAGAGGCGCTGCACCGCGTCCGGGACACGACACATCTGGTCGTCGGCCCTACTCCGCCGGTCCGGCGAACAGCAGCAGATTGCCGTCGGGATCCCTGACGATGAAATTTCTCGCGCCCCAGGGCTGCCGCTTCAGGGTCTGAAAGAACGTGACGCCGGCGGCCTGAAACTCGAGGAACAGCGCCTTGATCTCCTCCGAGGTCGCCACCGTGAGCGCGGCCGACAGAAATTCCTCGCGGTCACGCAGCGCCGGATCGATCGCCGGCCGCTCGACGCAGCGCAGGTTGAGCCGCGCGCCGTTGCGTTTGACCTGCGCATGCCGGCGGCAAATCTTGATCTAGAACAAGCCGCCCCTGCTGATTTCCGCGTTTAGTCTATTGATCGACGCACGCGGGAGGTCATCATGTTCGTGGTCCGCCTGAAACGGCCCAATGAGGATTTCGATTTCAAGGCGTTTGCCTCGGGCGACGCCGCGCTTGCCCGATTCAGGACCGCCCAGCAGATGATGATCGATGGCGAGGTCGAGGATTGCGCGCTGTTCGAGGCGCGCGCAGCCGACGTCGCCGGCGCGATAGCCATGATCAACGAGGGCCGTGCCGCGCTGATGGAGGCCAATCTGGACTCCGATGCCCCGGCGCAAGCCTCCGCACCGACGACGCACGACAGGAGACCGTACCGATGAGTACCCTGACAAAACTGGCGCTCGGCGCCATGGGGCGATTGCGCCCCAAGCCGGCGCAAGGCGATGCCGCGGCGAAGATCGCGCTGCCCGCCCCCGACAAGACCGGCGGCATGCCGCTGATGGAGGCGGTTGCGAAGCGGCGATCGGGGCGGGAGTTCTCGCGCACCGAATTGCCGTTGCCGATGCTCTCCAGCCTGCTGTGGGCCGCCAACGGCGTCAACCGTCCGGACGGCGGACGCACCGCGCCTTCGGCGATGCATGCGCAGGAAATCGACATCTATGTCGCCCTGCCGTCCGGCGCGTATCTGTACGATGCCGACGCGAACGAGCTGCAGCTGGTCGCGGGCAGCGACCTGCGGCGCGTGACCGGCTATCAGGACTTCGTCGACGAGGCGCCGCTCGACCTCGTCTACGTCGCCGACCACGGCCGCATGCGGCTGGTGCCGGTCGCAAGCCGCGAGAGTTTCGCTTCGGCGGCCGCCGGCGCGATCGCGCAGAATGTTTACTTGTTCGCCGCCGGCAACGGACTTTCGGCGGTCATCCGCGCCTGGATCGATCGCGAGGCGATCGCCAACGCGCTCGGCCTCGGCCATGACCAGCAGGTGCTGCTGTCGCAGACGGTGGGGTTTCCGAAGGGATGAACGGGCGTCGGCATCCGGCGCTGCCGGCCATCGGTCATGCAACGGCGGTGGCGCGCTTCCGCCTCGCGGGCAGTGCAGCCGCCGTCAGGGAACGGGCGGCTTCGCCGGCGGTCTCCATATAGGAGGGATCGCGATGCAGCAGAACCACGGCGAATGATCCATCCAGCAGCAGCAGGATCTGCCGGGCCAGTTGCGATCCGTTGCCGATTCCTTCCGCTTCGAAGGTGACGCGCAGCCAGTTTTCGAATTTCTTCTTGTGCGCGGCGCCGATCCTGATCGCGGGATGGCCGGGCATGTTGGCGAGTTCGGCGGAGGTGCGCAGGAAACCGCAGCCCTGCCATTTCGGATGCCGCGCCGAGCGGGCGAGGTTGCGAAAGATGCCCTCGACCTTGTCCGGCAATCCGCCCTCGGTCTCGGCGAACCAGCGCTGGAACAGCGCGAGATTGGGCTGATCGCGGGCGGCGAGATAGGCCGCCACCAGATCGTCCTTGCTGCGGAAATGATAATAGAGCGTGCGCTTGGTGAGCCCGGCCTTGGCCGCCACCGCGTCGACGCTGACGCCCCTTATGCCGTCGCTATAGAACAGTTTGCTCGCCGCGGCGATGATGCGTTCACGGGTATCGGTAGCAGGTCTGGCCATGCCCAATAGGTATACCGTCCAGTGAATATACTCAACGGCCCGCGGCCCATAGGGTGCTCCCATGGATTTTGGGAGAGAGAACATGTCCGGGATGGTGCTGCTCGACGTCAGCGACGGGATCGCCCTTGTCACGCTGAACCGGCCTGACAAGCTCAATGCATTGAACTACGAACTGATCGACCGGCTGATGGCGCTGCTGGACAGCATCGAGGGCGATGCCGGTGTGCGCGCGGTCATTCTGACCGGCGCCGGCGATCGCGCCTTTTCCGCCGGGGCCGACATTCATGAATTCTCCGGCAGCGTGCGCCGCGGCACCGATACCGCGGTCCGCGACTTCGTCCGGCGCGGCCAGGCCATGACCGCACGGCTCGAGGCCTTCAGGAAGCCCGTCATCGCCGCAGTCAACGGCATCGCGTTCGGCGGCGGCTGCGAGATCACCGAGGCCGTGCATCTGGCCATCGCCAGCGACAAGGCAATGTTTGCCAAGCCGGAAATCAATTTGGCCATGCCGCCGACCTTCGGCGGCACCCAGCGGCTGCCGCGGCTGGCGGGGCGAAAGCGCGCGCTCGAACTGCTGCTCACCGGCGAGCCGTTCGCGCCGCCGCGCGCGGTGGAGATCGGGCTGGTCAACAGCGTCGTGCCGCATGACGAGCTGCTGCCGGCCGCCCGCGACCTCGCAGCCCGCATCATCCGCCACTCGCCGCTGGCAATCGGCGGCATCATCACCGCGGTGACGCGCGGCCTGAATATGGGCATTGCCGAGGGGCTGCAGGTCGAGAGCGAGCAATTCGCCCGCATGGCGCCGAGCCACGATCTCGGCGAAGGCCTCTCCGCCTGGATCGCGCGCCGGCCGCCGGTTTACAGCGGCCGGTGACGGCTTCGCCCTACCTCACCACCGCCGCGGTCTGTCCGAACAACACCCGGCGCTCTTCCTCGGTGCGGTTCACCGGCTGGCCGAAATTCGGGTTGATCTCCTTGGCCATGGCATAGGCGCGCTCCGTCGCCGGGCGAGCGCGGATGGTCTCGAGCCAGCGCTTCAGATGCGGGAAGTCGTCGATTTCCTGGCCCTGGTTCTTGTAACCGACCACCCAGGGATAGCTCGCCATGTCGGCGATCGAGTATTCGCCGGCGATGAATTCGCGATCGGCCAGCCGCTTGTTGAGCACGCCATAGAGCCGGTTGGTCTCGTTCACATAGCGGTCGATGGCGTATTTGATTTTTTCCACGGCGTAATTGCGGAAATGATGGTTCTGCCCGGCCATCGGCCCGAGCCCGCCCATCTGCCAGAACGTCCACTGGATCGCGTCGTAGCGGCCGTAGAGGTCGGCGGGGAGGAATTTTCCGGTCTTCTCGGCGAGATAGAGCAGCATCGCGCCGGATTCGAAGATCGAGATCGGCTTGCCGCCGCCCTTCGGCTCGTGATCGACCATCGCGGGGATGCGGTTGTTCGGCGCGATCGCCAGGAATTCCGGCTTGAACTGCTCGCCCTTGCCGATGTTGATGGGGAAGACCTTGTAGTTCAGGCCGGTCTCTTCGAGGAACATCGTGATCTTGTGGCCGTTCGGCGTGGTCCAGTAATAAAGGTCGATCATGGCGCGTACCCTGTCCTGCTCGCGGATCTCGATTTGGATGCGATTGCATGAAGTTCACCGCATCGCCCGCGCGGAGTCAATGGCAGGCGTTTCGCTCGCGGCGAATTGATCTGCAATGGTGCTGGAGCGCGATGAGATTAGGTTGAGCTGGAACA
>CALROE020000488.1:0-3942 GCA_943369715.1 Bradyrhizobium ivorense | reverse complement strand
GGTGCGGCGCGAACAGGGCCTGCTGGTTCCGCCGGAGAATCCCAAACAGCTGCATAGCCTCGCCGATGTCCTGGCTGCGGGCGCGCAAATGGCGGTGCGGCAACAAGGCGCGGGCGCCCAGATGCTGCTCGACGTGCTGCTGGAGCGCGCCGGCGCCACGTCCAGGGATCTGCGCCGGCTCGAGCCGCCATGTCTCACCGGTCCCGATCTGGCGGCGGCGATCCGCGCCGGCAAAGCCGACTGCGGCATCGCCACCCGCGCCGCGGCCAAATCGGCCGGGCTCGATTTTGTCCCGCTGCTCTGGGAGAATTTTGATCTGTTGATGCGGCAGCGCAGCTATTTCCGTCCCCCGATACAGGCGCTGATCGGTTTCCTGGGCGACAAGCGGCTGAAGCAGCGGGCCGCGGAACTCACCGGCTACGACGCCGCGCCGGCAGGTCAAATCCGCTTCGCCGCCTGAGCCGCCGACTGCGTTGAAGCGATTCCTCTAATCGTTGCAAATGCGACCAACTGGCGGTATCGAGCCGCCGCAACAAGACGCCAAAGGCGTTGCCCAAGGGAAGGAACCATGATGCTCGCCAGGACTCTATCCGTGCTTGCGTTCGCCGCCGCGATGTCGGTCTCATCCGCCGCGCTGGCGCAGCTGTCGGATGACGTGGTCAAGATCGGCGTGCTCACCGACATGAACGGACCGGCCTCGACGCCGACCGGCCAAGGCTCCGTCACCGCGGCGCAGATGGCGGTGGACGATTTCGGCGGCAAGGTGCTGGGCAAGCCTATTACGGTGATATCAGGCGACCATCAATTGAAGGCCGATATCGGCGCCGGCCTGGCGCGGCGCTGGTACGACACCGAGCAGGTCGACCTGATCGTCGACGTGCCGGTTTCGGGCGTCGGGCTGGCGGTGCAGAACGTCGCCAACGAAAAGAAGAAGCTGCTGATCGTTCACTCCACCGGCACCACGGATTTCCACGGCAAGTTCTGCTCGCCCTATGCGATGCAGTGGGTGTTCGACACCAGGGCGCTGGCGGTCGGCACCGCGCAGGCAGTGGTGAAGCGCGGCGGCGACAGCTGGTTCTTCATCACCGACGATTACGCGTTCGGGCACTCGCTGGAACGGGACGCCTCTGCCGTCATCACCAGGAACGGCGGCAAGGTGCTGGGGGCGGTACGCCCGCCGCTGGCGACGCCGGATCTGTCGTCCTTCGTGCTGCAGGCGCAGGCTTCCAAGGCAAAGATCATCGGCATCGCCGGCGGGCCGCCGAACAACATGAACGAGATCAAGACCGGCGCCGAATTCGGCGTCTTCAAGGGCGGCCAGCAGATGGCCGCATTACTGGCGCTGATCACCGACATCCATTCGCTCGGCCTGCCCGCAGCCCAGGGCCTGCTGCTGACCACCTCGTTCTACTGGGACATGGACGACAAGACCCGCGAATGGTCGAAGCGCTATTTCGCCAAGATGAACCGGATGCCGACGATGTGGCAGGCCGGCGTCTATTCGTCCGTGATGTCCTACCTCAACGCCGTCAAGGACAGCGGCACCGACGAGCCGCTGAAAGTGGCGGCGAAGATGCGAGAAAAACCGGTCGAGGATTTCTTTTCCCGCAACGGCAAACTGCGCGAGGACAATCTGATGGTGCACGACCTCTGGCTGATCGAGGTCAAGAAGCCGGATGAATCGAAATATCCGTGGGACTATTACAGGATCCTGTCGAAGATATCAGGCGAGGAAGCATTCGGCCCGCCGGATCCGGCATGCTCGCTGGTGAAGAAGTGACGGCGTAGCCGTCATTCCGGGATGGTCCGAAGGACCAGACCCGGAATCTCGAGATTCCGGGTTCGCTCGCTCTGCTCGCGCCCCGGAATGACGTTTCAAAAGTTTGGCGCTCACGCCCGCTTGTCCGGGACGACAGCGGAGCATTACCTCGCCACCCCGACTTCCCTGAAATACTTCATCACCCCCGGATGGATCAGCTCCGGCTTGATCGCCGCGGCCACGGTATTGGCGGCCGTGGTCTCGCAGGCCTGCGGCAGTTTCTGGCAGAGTGCTGCTTCGGCACCGTGCAGCGATTTCGTCAGCCGGTAGGCGACATCATCCGGCAGGTTTTCGCGGGTCAGGACAAAACTCCAGGAGCCGACCGAGGCGATCGGCGCGGGCTGGTTCGGATAGCTGTTGGCCGGCACCGTCAGCGGCTTGAGGAATGTGTGTTTTGCTCGGATGAGCGCGATCTCGCTTGCATCCGGCGCAATGAAACGCGCGCCGCCGGGGCTTGTCGCCAGCGCCTTGAATCCGGGCCAGCCGATGCCGGCGCCCCACAGCGCCGCGGCGCGGCCATCCAGCACCATGGCCGGGCCGTCGCCGGCGCGGTCGAGATAGATCGACTGGAAATCCTCGTCCTGCTTCAGTCCGATGCCGTCGAGCATGTAGCGCGACAGGATCGGCAGGCCCGAGCCCCTGGCGCCGAACGCGACCGGCTTGCCGGCGAGATCGCGGATGGTCTTGTAGGGACTGTCCGCGCGCACCACGAACATGCCGGGCGAGGAATACATCGCGGTGAGGATCTTCAGGCGGATCGGCGGCCGCCCAATGCCCATGAAGGCCTCGTAGCTCGGCTCGCCGGCGACCAGCGCGATGTCGAGGGTTCCCGCCTCCAGCAGCAGAATGTTCTCGCTGCTGCCCTTGGTGTTGCGCGGCTCGATCGACAGCGTCGCGTCGGCGCCGTTCACGACCTCGGCAAAGGCGCTGCCGTAGACCGGAAAGCCGCCGCCTGGCGTCGCCGTGCCCAGACTGATCGTGGTTTTTGGAATGACCTTGCCTCCATCCTGCGCCGCGGCGCTGCCCGACAGCAGCAGGACGGCGACGCCAACGACACGAGCGATGTTCATCTGCTGCCCTCGGCAAGGCGCGGGACCTTGGTGCGCCAAAAGGCAATGTAGGCAAATTCCAGATTGTATGAAAGCATCGATGTGACGGGCGGCAAATGGCCCGGTGACGACAACAACAATGACGGGAGAAACCATGTTCGCATCCTTGTTTGCGTCCGTGCGCGCGGCCATGTTCGGCCTGGTATGTCTGGCGGGCCTCGCGGCCGGCGCCGCGCCGGCAGCCGCCGCCGACTATCCGACCCGCCCGGTCAAATGGCTGATCGGCTTCACCGCCGGCGGCCCGGTCGATACCGTGGCGCGGATCATGGCGCAGTGGCTGTCGGAGCATTTCGGCCAGCAATTCGTGGTGGAAAACCGCGCCGGCTCCGGCGGCAATATCGCCGCGGCCGCGGCGATCAACTCGGCCCCGGACGGTTATACGCTGCTGTTCGTCGCGCCCAACAACGCGATCTCGACCTCGCTCTACAAGAAGCTGCCGTTCGACTTCATCCGCGACACCGCGCCGGTCGCCAGCATCATGCAGCTGACCAACATGATGGTGGTGCCGATGGACCTGCCGGTCAAAACCGTCCAGGAGTTCATCGACTACTGCAAGGCCAATCCCGGCAAGGTCTCCTATGCCTCGTCCGGCAACGGCACGTCGGTGCACATGTCGGCGGAATTGTTCAAGGCGCTGACCAAGGTCGAGATGCTCCACGTGCCCTATCGGGGATCGTCGGCGGCGATGCCCGATTTGATTGCCAACAATGTGCAGGTGCTGTTCGACAATTTGCCCTCGGCGCTGGAACAGGTGCGCGGCGGCAAATTGCGCGCGCTCGGCGTCACCTCGCCCAAGCGCTGGCCCAGCGTGCCGGAAATCCCGACCGTCGCCGAAACCGTGCCGGGGTTTGAGTCGGTCGGGTTCTACGGCTTCTCCGCGCCGAAGGGCACACCGCCCGAGATCATCGAGATCCTCAACAAGGCGGTCGGCGTGGCACTGAAGGACCCCAAGCTGGTGGCCCGGCTCGCCGATGTCGGCGGCATCCCGAAGCCGATGACGCCGGCCGAGTTCGG
>CALROE020000487.1:0-3948 GCA_943369715.1 Bradyrhizobium ivorense | reverse complement strand
GGCGCGCAGCACGATCAGGTCGCCCTGCGATTCGAACAGGCTGCGGGCGCGTTGCTCGGCCTCCTGCAGTTCCCAATTGCGGTCGACCAGCGCCTCGTTGTGCAGCGCCATCTTGCGCATGGTCTGCCGCATCAGGCGCAGCCGGAAGCTCAGCGTGGCGAGTGCGACGCAGGCGAGCGCGAACAGGAAGCTGGCGCCGATCGCGAAGGCGTGCGGATCGTAGCCGGAGCCTTCGACCCGGCTGCCGGAGATGAAACCATAGGCGCCGCCGAAGGCGGCCGAAAAGATCATGAAGGAGCGGAAGGTGAAGGTGAGCCACGGGTGGCGCCGGGCGAAACGGCGTATGTGTATCTTGATCCGGAAAATCCGCCGCTTCATGCCGAGACCCTGTCGCTGTACTGCCGGTGACGTCGCGGCGCTGAAGATGGCGCGGCGACCTTGCGAAGTGCTTGAGGCCGGATGGCTTGGCGTCGTCCGATCGGAACGTGGTTTACAAGACGTTAAGAGGAAATTCAGAGCGCCGCAGCAGCCAGCCGGCGCGGCGCGCCATTGGCGCCGACGAAGAGGGCGGCGGCATCGCGCGCCGAAAAGTGCTTCGAATTGACAAAGATCCGGTAATCGGCGGGACCGTCCGGTGCGAGGTAGATGACGGGCTCGGATGCCGAGGGGCTGGTGGAGATTGCCACGTAGCGGGTCGCGGCGTTGACCTCGCAGCCATGTGCTTCTGAGCTGTCGATATCGTCGAGCACGGCAAAATCGGCGGCCGCGGCATTGTCGGTGAGCTGGACCCGGACGGTGGCCAGCGCGGGATCGCGGGTGAAGCTGACGTGAGACTGCGCCTGCCAGGACAGCGAGGTGAGCTGGACAGAGCCCTCGCCGATCGCAATGCAGGGCCGCGCGCCCGGCAGGAAATCGCCGCGCGCGAACACGGCGGCAATCAGCAACGGAACAGCCGAGGCCAGGATCTTCAAACGCAACATGATACGCACTCGCTCGCCGATAAGCCGGGGATACGCCGCGGCTTATGGTTGGCAGAGTGTAAAGAAAACTCGTTACCGTTGGGTTGACGAGTGGACGGGTTGCCTTCGGGCTATCCCACCCCGAGACCGTCGTCCTCCGCGAAAGCGGGGGACCCAGTACGCCGCGGCTTCTCGGCTCAATCGCTGGCGTCTCTGGAATACTGGGTCGTCCGGTCAAGCCGGACGATGACAACTGAGAATGTTGTGGAACGTGTTGTACCATCGCGATGATGGTCTCTCCAGATGTGCGTCCGCATTCCCGCGGCGCAATGCGCCCGAGCTATGCCATCAGTTTCACCCTCCTCAACAAGAAGGGCGCAGGGAAAGCCGGGCGCCGATTGCACCCGCGGTCGCGCGCAAGAAGCGCACGAGTAGACCACAGGTGAACCGGATCATCCGGCTTTCCCTGCACGATGGGTTACGGCCTATACGTGATCTCCCCGGTGAGCCCTGCACTTTGCCACCGTCGCCTTGCGGATTGACGATGCATCACGAGCCCGGTTGAGCCGGATGCATCTCCGCAAAACTTGACGCCAGCCTTGGGGCGTCGGGACCACACGATTTCGCCGTCCGCGCCTATCCTGCCAGAGCTCTCGCCGGGCCTCGTGCGTCCCGGCCAGTTCCGGCGAAGACAGTTGGCAGCGCCGTCGGTCTGCGCGCCGCATGCCGCTCACGAGGTTCATCCCGCCCTGCGACTGCAACTGCGCGCCCGACGCTGTCGCGTCCATCGCATCCCACCGCGCGTTCGTGACCTGCGCAACGCCCCTCGTTCGCGTGAGACGGCCAAATTACTAAAGGTGATTTGCCCGACGTGTTAAGCGAAATATTTCTTCAAAAGGGGCTTGACACGATTTCTGATAAACAGAAGTGATTTGCCCGTCGGGTCGACTGAAGGCCCGAATGGCCCAGCTGCGTCACGCCGCGCTGCGCAGATCCTCGGCCAGCGCGCGATAGGACAGCGCTTCGGCCAGATGCAGCCGGCCGATTTTGTCGGATCCGTCGAGGTCGGCCAGCGTGCGGGCGACGCGCAGCACGCGGTGATAGCCGCGTGCCGACAGCCGCATGGTTTCGGATGCATCGCGCAGCAGCTTTGTGCCCGCAGCGTCCGGCTGTGCGATCTGCTCCAGCACCGAGGCGGGCGCTTCGGCATTGGTGCGGACGTTCGGCAGGCCGGCGGCGGCGTAGCGCGCGAGCTGGATGTCGCGCGCGGCGGCGACTCTCGCGGCGACTTCCGCCGAGCCTTCGGCCGGCGGCGGCAGGATCAGATCGGCGGCGGTCACCGCCGGCACCTCGATGCGCAGATCGATACGGTCCATCAGCGGGCCGGAGATGCGCGCCTGATAATCGCCCGTGCAGCGGTCGACCCGCCCGCGCTTGCAGGCGTAACCGGGTTCATAGGCGTGGCCGCAGCGGCACGGGTTCATCGCGGCGATCAGCATGAAACGCGCAGGGTAAGTGACGCGGTGATTGGCTCTGGACACCGCGACCTCGCCGTTTTCCATCGGCTGGCGCAGCGAGTCCAGCACGCGGACGTCGAACTCCGGCAATTCGTCGAGGAACAGCACGCCCTGATGCGCCAGCGAGATCTCACCGGGCTTTGCCCGCATGCCGCCGCCGGTCAGCGCCGCCATGCTGGCGGAATGATGCGGAGATCTAAACGGCCGCCGCGCGGTCAGCGCGCCGTCGCGGATCTCGCCGGCGACGGAGGCGATCATCGACACTTCGAGCAGTTCGGACGGCGACAGCGGCGGCAGGATCGAGGGCAGCCTTGCCGCCAGCATCGATTTTCCCGCGCCGGGCGAGCCGATCATCAGCAGATGATGGCCGCCGGCCGCGGCGATCTCGAGCGCGCGCTTGGCACTCTCCTGGCCCTTGATATCGCGCAGGTCGAGCCGGTTGACCTCGGCTTCGTGGACCTTCGGCTGCGGCCGAGACAGCACCTGCGTGCCTTTAAAGTGGTTGGCGATCTGGATCAGCGAACTCGCCGCCACGATCTGGATGTCGGGGCTGGCCCAGGCCGCCTCGGCGCCGCAGGCGGCGGGACAGATCAGGCCCTCGTCGCGCGAATTGGCGCCGATCGCCGCCGGCAGCACGCCGGCCACCGGCGCGATCGATCCGTCGAGCCCCAACTCGCCGAGCACGGTAAAACCGGCCAGCGCGTCGGGCGGGATCGCCCCGATCGCCGCCATCAGCCCGAGCGCGATCGGCAGATCATAATGGCTGCCTTCCTTGGGCACGTCGGCGGGGGCGAGATTGACGGTGATGCGGCGCGCGGGCAGCGCGAGACCCGAGGCGATCAGCGCCGATCGCACCCGTTCGCGCGCCTCGGACACCGCCTTGTCGGGCAGCCCGACGATGGCGAAAGCGGGCAGGCCGGGCGCGACCTGCACCTGCACGTCGACCGCGCGGGCCTCGATCCCCTCAAAGGCTACGGTGGAAACCCGCTGGACCATGCCGCCCCTCTCCTGCGCAATCGAAGGTAGCGGAACCCGGGGACGAGATCAAGAACATTAAGGGAACATCGAGGGGCGTTGTGTCGTCAACGCTCCACACCCGTCACCCGCCCGGTCCGGCAGCCAAACCGACCACCCGAATCGTCGCCCGCAAAATTCCGCCTGAAAAACTGCCCCATCGACGGCGCGGCCATCAGGGCCTCGAACGTCGCCGGCGGCAAATCGCAATACTGGAGATAGTCGCCCCTCACGCTGACGATCATGCTGGCCTGCGCGGGATCGTAACAGGCGCGCTGGATCAGCGTGCTGCGCGGCGTGTCGCGGCATTGGTAGGTCGCGAGATCGACGGCGCCGCGATCCCTCACGTCGACGGTCTCGGAGTCGAACCCGGCCGTCAGCAACAGCGCGATGAGGGTGGTGGCTGCTCCGATCATGCCGCGCGCCTGGTCTTCGTTGGTTGCGCCACGCGGGGGTCG
>CALROE020000486.1:0-3957 GCA_943369715.1 Bradyrhizobium ivorense | reverse complement strand
GCCAAAGGTCGTGCTGAACAGATATTCGCCGCCATTGTAGCGGGGCAGGGACCCGAGCAGGGTCACAGCAGCAGCCGACAATGGGATCAGATGTTCGGTTGCGTTCTTCACCCGTGCCGGTGGTAGCAGCCAAGCGGCGCCTCGTAACTCGACTTCCGACCAGGTCGCATCGGCGGCCTCGCCACGCCGGGCCGCTGTCAGCAACAGCAGGCGCGCGAACGGTCCGATCGGGTAGCCGATGCCATCGTCGCCCGTCGCTTTCAGAATGAGCCTGAGTTCGTCGTCCGACAGGACCCGGTCTCGGGAAACCTTGGGCGGCAACAGGTCGGAGACGGCGATGGCTAGGCAGGGGCTTTGCGGGAGGATATCGCGCCCAACCGCCCAGCCGAACAGCCGGCGGGCGTATATCAGAGTCTGCCGTGCGGATTCGGTGCCGGATGCCCCCCGGACGCCCTCGACCAGCTCAATGACGTCTCTCTTGCCGATGGTATCGATTGGCCGGTCACCCCATTTGGAAACCAACTTGGTTTCGACGAGCTGGGCAATCGGGATCGCGGTTCGGCGGGAGCTGACGTGCTTCTCAATGAAGCTCTTGGCGACGGCGCGAAAGGTATTTTCCTGCCGCTGCCGGTTGGTCTCGACCTCGCTCGCCACCTGTACCGCCGGATCGATGCCACGTTCGATCAGATCGAGCCAGCCGCGCGCCGTGGTACGGGCCTTTTCAATCGTGATCGCCGGATAGCTGCCGATGGCGCGGCGGGTAGGGTTGTTTCGGCCGGGGAACCGGCTGACTAGGACAAAGCTCTTTTGACCGGTGCCGCTGACCCGCACGGCCAGGCCTGGGACGATGCTGTCGGCGAAGTCGGTGTGCTTACCTTTCGGAACCGCTGGAACGGACTTCAGGAACCGGTCGGTCAGTGTCCGTTTCATGGGATAGCTCCGTGGCAACAATAATAAAGAGCGTGGCAACAATGGCAAAGAGTCTGGCGTTCCCGCCGAGAGGGTCTTGCCGTGGCAACGCCGTGGCAACAAAATCGCGCGAGCACTGACGTGACGCCTGCTTACGTAATGCTACAGAGATAGGTAGGAAACGCAAGTTTTGTAAGGGTTATTTGGCTTTTGCCGTGACGGCAGGTGACGGCTTGTGACGCGATGAATTATTGTTTACACCGAGAGGGTCGGCGGTTCGAATCCGTCGCCGCCTACCAGCCTTCGCCCGCTGCGCGGGCTTCGGCTGGGCAAGCCAGGGATTGCGAAGAGCGAGAAGACGGTCGCGCCGATGTTGCGAAGCAACGAGGCGGAGCGTTCATACCGGAGGTCCGCGCATGAGAATTTTCCTCGCCGCCATTGTCATCGCGTCTCTGGCCGGGCCCGCTTTTGCCCAGGCCCCAGCGATCCCCAAATACGGGGAACTCGAGGGCAAGAAGCCGCACGAGCTCAAGGCCGAAAAGGAAGCCGAAGCAGCCTACCAGAAGTCGCTGGGCCGCATCCCCGTCCCCGAGCAGAAGGCTTCCGACCCCTGGGGCAACGTGCGCAGCGACAGCGCGCCCAAGACGGCTCCGTCCAAGACGGTTGCGAAGGATCCGGCTGCGAAGCGGGCCAAAGCCGATGGCGCGGCGAAATAGCGTGACGGATACACCGACAGGCCACGATCTCAACGCCGATCAGATCGCCTACTGGAACGGGCCCGCCGGCCAGCGCTGGACCGACCGGCAGGCCTCGCAGGACGTCCTGCTGGCGCCGGTCTCCGAACTCCTGATCGACCGCGCCGCGGTCAAGGCAGGCGAGCGGGTGTTCGATGTCGGTTGCGGTTGCGGCGCCATCGCCATTGCGCTGGCGCAGCGAACCGGCTCCGCCGGGCATGTGCTCGGCATCGATATTTCGGCGCCGATGCTGGCGCGGGCGCGGCAGGTGACGCCGGCGGGCCTGCCGGTCGAGTTCGTGCTGGCGGATGCGACGGTCTATCCGTTCGAGCCTGCCAGCTTCGATTTGCTGGTGTCGCGGTTCGGCGTGATGTTCTTTGCTGATCCCGTGCTTGCCTTCGCCAACATGCGCCGGGCGCTGAAGTCGTCGGGACGGCTGGCCTTTGCCTGCTGGCGCGAGCCGCGCGAAAATCCGTGGATGATGGCGCCGCTGCAGGCGGTCTATAAGCACGTGCCGAAACTGCCGCCGCAAGGGCCGGATGATCCCGGTCCGTTTGCCTTCGCCTCCGAGGCGCGCGTGCACCGCATTCTGGGCGAGGCCGGGTTTACCGGCATCGCGATGGAGGCCTGTGCGCTCTCGCTCGATATCGCGATCGGCAGGGGTCTCGACGCGGCGGTGGAAGCCGTGCTGGAAATCGGCCCGGCCCATCGCGCGCTGGAAGGCCATCCGGCCGATGTGCGCGCCGCCGCGAAGAATTCGATCCGCGAGATGCTGGCGCCGTTCGTCAGCGGTAACACGGTAACGCTTGGCGGCTCGATCTGGATCGTGACGGCAAGCGCCTCCTGAAGCAGGCGTGGGCCCCGAAGCGGGGCCAAAAATCATGAGGAAAAACAAGCCCCTGCTATCTGTGCATGGGGTTGTTTTCGAGGTTTGGGGTCCAGGCCCTACCTAGAGCGAGATGGCTTTTGATTGAATCGGCCGTCTGCGGATTCGGTTACCTCTCCCCAGCGGGGAGAGGTCGATTTGCGCAGCAAATCGGGTGAGGGGGTGCTGCCCTAACGAGAGACCGTAACCCCTCACCCGGCGCGGCGCGCCGACCTCTCCCGAAGGGAGAGGTGAATTCCAGTGCTGCTCCAGCTCAACCTAATCTCATAGTACTCTAGGCCCGCTCTTCAAAAATCATCGCGAGGTGCACGATGGTCTGCATCGCCTTTTCCATGTCCTGCACGCTGACCCATTCCAGCCGCGAATGGAACGCGTGTTCGCCGGCGAAGATGTTGGGGCAGGGCAGCCCCATGAACGACAGCCGTGAGCCGTCGGTGCCGCCGCGGATCGAAGTCCTGACCGGCGTCAGGCCGGTGCGGCGGATCGCTTCCATCGCGTTGTCGATGATCTCGGGGTGACGGTCGATCACCTGCTTCATGTTGCGGTACTGCGGCTTGATCTCCAGCTTGTAGGTCGAGTTCGGAAAGCCCTTCATCACGTCCTGGACGATGCTTTCCAGCAGGACTTCCTTCTCCTTCAGGCCCTCGTCGGTGAAGTCGCGCACGATGAAACCGATCGTGGCTTGCTCCAGCGCGCCTGAAATGCTGATCGGATGCAGAAAACCCTGCCGGCCCTCGGTGGTCTCCGGCGAGCAGGTATTTTTGGGCAGCCGCTCGACGATCTCGGCCGCGATCTTGATGGCATGCTCCATCTTGCCCTTGGCAAAGCCCGGATGGGTGCTGACGCCTTCGATGGTGATGGTGGCGCCGTCGGCGGAAAAGGTCTCGTCCTCGATATTCCCCGCGGTTTCGCCGTCCATCGTGTAGGCGAAATCGGCGCCGAGTTTTTTCAGGTCGGCCTTGTCGACGCCGCGTCCGATCTCCTCGTCCGGCGTGAACAGGATCTTGATCGCGCCATGCCTGATCTGCGGGTTGTTCAGCAGGTAATGCGCGGCGTCCATGATTTCGGCCAACCCGGCCTTGTTGTCGGCGCCGAGCAGGGTGGTGCCGTCTGACGTGATGATGTCGTGGCCGATCTGGTCTTTCAGCGCGGGATGGTCCGCGGCGCGAATCACCTGGCTGGGGTCGGCCGGCAGCACGATGTCGCCGCCGCGATAGTTTTTGACGATCTGCGGTTTGACGTCCTTGCCGATGCAATCGGGCGATGTGTCCATGTGCGAGCAGAAGCAGATCACCGGAACCTGCTTGTCGGTAGTGGCGGGGATGGTTGCATAGACGTAGCCGTGTGCGTCGAGATGGGCATCCGCGAGGCCCATGGCCTGCAACTCGCCGGCCAGCAGCCTCCCTAAGTTCTTTTGTTTTTCGGTCG
>CALROE020000485.1:0-3959 GCA_943369715.1 Bradyrhizobium ivorense | reverse complement strand
GCACGCCGCGGTGCCCAAGGTCAGCACCTTCTCCTTCAGGAACGCCAGCATGCGGTCCTTGGTCAGGACCGACGGCGTCGCCTGGAACAGGAAGCTCTTGTTGGCGCTGCCGCCGCCCTTGGCCATGAACATGAACTTGTAGGCGTCATCGCCCTCGGCATAGATTTCGCACTGTGCCGGCATGTTGTTGGCGGTGTTCTTCTCCTCGTACATCGACAGCGGCGCCACCTGCGAATAGCGCAGGTTGCGGCGCAGATAGGCATCGCGCGCGCCCTCCGACAGCGCCGCCTCGTCGTCGCCGTCGGTGATGACGCGAAAACCCTTCTTGCCCATGATGATCGCGGTGCCGGTGTCCTGGCACATCGGCAGCACGCCGCCGGCCGCGATATTGGCGTTCTTCAGGAAATCGAGTGCTACGAACTTGTCGTTGGGGCTGGCTTCGCCGTCGTCGAGGATATTGCGCAGCTGCTGCAGATGGCCCGGCCGCAGGTAGTGGTTGATGTCGCCGAACGCGGCTTCGCTGAGCGCCCGCAGCGCCTCCCGCGTCACCACCAGCATGTCCTTGCCCAGCACGTTTTCGACCCGCACGCCCTCGGACGTGATTTTCCGGTACGGCGTGGTGTCGGCGCCGAGCGGAAACAGCGGGGTGTGCTTGTAGGGGGGAACGGGGGTGGCGGCGGACGGGATGGGTGTGGGGGCGTTCATGGGGGCTCACAAGGTTGGAGCCGGAGGCGTCTGCAGCGAGATGCACCGGCGATTGAACCGTTCTAAGCACTTTTAGTGCAAAGGGAAGGTCGGTCAATCGGATGAACGGACCGCTCTCGGCTTTGCCATAATCCGTGAGGCCCTGTCAGCGCCCGCATGACGAGAGCATTTTGAACAAACCAGGGAATGTGGCAACGGGAGGATCGAAATTCAGATGGTTTTCGTTATATTTTCATCCTAAGATTGCGCTCCACGTTTGGGGGCGATAAATGGATTGGCTCGCATTATTTAAGGATTTGGCGGTCAGTTTCTTCAATGCATTCGCGCACGCAGTGCAGGAGTACCCGCTTCCGACCGCGCTAGTGTTTCTCGTTGCTGCACTTTTGTATTTTGAGCGGACCAAGAACAAAGAGGAGCATGATCCGCTTTGGGCATGCATCTTTGTTGGGGCCGTATTTGCTGCAAATGTTATAGGCTGGATATTCAATGCTGTTCTATGGGTATTCCAAAAATTGTTTGGATGGTCAGAAGTTTTCGCTGGGCCATTTAGCAAAGACCCCATCGCGTTTCTGCTTTCATTATTTGCGGCCTTGACGATTGGATTTGGCTATCTTGCCTACCGATACAAACTTAGATTGCGTCAAATTCCCCTAGCAGGATTTGCTTTAGCCGCATTCTCAGCTTTGTTCTTTGCGTACATCTTCACAAATGTTTACGTGCAGGCAACAAAGCGTCCCGAGCCAAAGACAGTTGAGAAGAACTCGACAGTGTTAGCCCATAGGGCCAAATAGCGAACGTATTCCGCCGGTACCGAAAGACGACGAGGAGTTGCTTTCGGTATTGCACCCTCCCTTCTCGCCATTGTCTCGAACCGTCCGCTTGCCGAAAGCTCAAGCTCGCGCCGGACTTCCGCGATTGATGCGAGACCACGCAAACAAACCAACTCCCTGAACCCAACAGACCTCGACTCACACCAATGCTAGCAATCCCCATCGCAAAGGCGAGCCAATCGATATAACTGCGGCCGAAATGACCGAATCCGCGACCCTGCGCTCGGTCGACACCACCCCCTTCTCCCGCCATCTCGGCCTCCGCATCGTCCTGATCATCGCCGCCCTGCTGGAAGGCTTCGACGCGGCCTCCAGCGTACCGACCCTGTTCGGCGACATGTCGGAAATTCCCGGCCCCGGCTTCGGCGTTTTCCTCATCAAGGCGCATATCGCCGCCCATGCGCCGCTGGCGTTGGCGGTGCTGGTGTTCGCCGCCATCGGGCGGGTGCACCATGCCATCATCGCGCTGGCCGCGATCGCCTTCATGACCTGGCTGAGTACCATGCCGTCGGTGGTGCGGCGCGGGCTTGAATTCGGCGGCATCGGCGCGTTCGAGACGCCGGCGCGCATCATCGCCTTTCCCTTGATGGCGGCCTGCGCCATCGCGCTGGCCGCGCGCAACCAGCGGCTTGAGGTAGCGACCGCGCTGGCCAACATTCCCACGTTTTACAGTCTGCTCGGGGTCGTCATCTTCGCGATCGGCGTCAGCATCTACGGATTCTGACGACATTCGCGCCAGCAAAACATGCCAGATCAAGTTGACATCCGGCCGGGTCTCTTGCACGAACCTCGCGCGCAGGTTTCAATGGTGCAAAGGGGCGTTGGTATGAGACCGGATTTCCGTAGATCGACCCTGTCCGCCGCGGCGCTGCTGGCGGCGCTGGCACTCACCGTCCCGGGCGCATCACCAGCGCGCGCCGACCGCTGCGAGGATATCGCCAAGGAGCTCAAGGCCCAGGTCGACGGCGTCAAGATCGGCATCACCACCGGCAAGACCATCTATTTGTCCCATCCGCAGGCCAGGGAGTTTTCGCTGGGCTGCCGCGGCGCCAACTTCTCCAACGAACTCTACCTCAAGGCGGACCGCCGCAAGCCGAAGCCGGAATTTTTCCAGCTGGTGGCCAGCGCCGGCGCCATCGTCTTCACCATCCCGAAGCCCGACGTGCTGACCGGTTCCACCCGCTGCATCAACCGGATGGGGCTGCTGCGCGGCGACAGCGTCAAGATGCGCTTCCGCCGGCTCAACATGGAATGCACGCGCACCAGGACCGAGGCGGCGATCGCGATCACGCGCGGCAAGGACGAGTAGGCCGGCCGCGGCGGGCGGTATCGTCAACGATTCGCCACCAAGATCGATCGCATCTTAGGGATATTCGAGCCCGCTGTTCACCGCTCGGCGGGAAGCGCCGCGATGCCTCGCAATTTCGGCTGCGGATTCATAAAGCCTTCGCCTCCAGCTCGTCATAGTCGGCAGCAACCAAGCCAAAGGATACTGTCCGATGAGTGTTTCTGCAGTCAGCTCTTCCATGCCGATAAAGCCGCCCGAGGCCAGCGTGCTCAAACCGCCGGAGGTCAGGGTCGACCGCGACGATCGCACGCCGCCGCCGCCGGTGCGGGCCGCCCTGCCCCCCGGCCAGGGAACGCGGATCGACCAGCTCGCGTGAGGCCACTGGTCTCCTCACCCTCCCCTGGAGGGTGAAGAGAGCGAAGCACCGCGCGTTCTCCGAAAACGGCGCATCATGGTGGCCCCATGGCGCGCCATTACGCGTTCCGGCGGGAGCCGGCGGCGCTCGAACATATGCCGCAAAATCGTCTATACTGCCGGCCAAACCACTCACGGAGCGGATGCGGACCGATGCCCAATACCAAGATCTACACCGGCGGCTGCCATTGCGGCATGGTGCGCTTCGAATGCACCACGGATCTCGCCATGGTCACCGCCTGCAACTGCTCGATCTGCACCAAGAAGGGATTGCATTTCGCGTTCCTGGCGCCGAAGAGTTTCGTGCTGCGCGCCGGCGAGGACAATTTGCGCGAATATCTCTTCAACAAGCACGCGATCAAGCATCAATTCTGTATCGACTGCGGCGTCGAGGTATTCGCCAACGGCAGCAAGCCCGACGGCACCGAGGTGGTGGCGCTCAACGTCGCCTGCATCGACGGGATCGAGCTTGCAAAATTGACGATGACGCCGATCGACGGACGAAACAGGTGACCGCACCGCGGTCATTCCGGGGCGCGCGAAGCGCGAGCCCGGAATCTCGAGATTCCGGGTCTGGTCCTGACGGACCATCCCGGAATGACGGCATTAGCCATCCAGCTCCCTGTAACGCCGGAAAATCCCCTCCTCGTTGAAGGGAATGCGGCGGTCGCTGTCCAGATAGGCCTTGATGTTCGGCCTGGCGGCGACGCGGTCATGCAGAT
>CALROE020000484.1:0-3961 GCA_943369715.1 Bradyrhizobium ivorense | reverse complement strand
TATAACGAGACCAACGGCCGCGGCATCCTGCCGACGCCGTCGATCGGCGGCGTAGGCCTGCTCGACGATTTCACCAAATCCGCGACGCTGGCGTTCAAGGCCGAGGGCGAGGCGATCCTGCTGATCGGCGAAACCCATGGCTGGCTCGGGCAATCGGTGTACCTGCGCGACGTCTGCGGCCGCGAAGAGGGCGCGCCGCCGCCGGTCGACCTCGCCGCCGAAAAGCGCAATGGCGACGTGGTGCGCGGCATGATCCACGCCGGCACCGCGACCGCGGCGCACGATCTCTCCGACGGCGGGCTGTTGATCGCGGTTGCCGAGATGGCGATTGCCGGCGGCATCGGCGCGCGGCTGCTGGCGGCGCCGGCCGCGATCGTGCCGCATGCCTGGTGGTTCGGCGAGGACCAGGCGCGCTACATCGTGACGGTGCCGGAAACGCAGGCCGGCCTGGTGCTGGCCAAGATGCGGGGCGCGGATATTCCGTGTGCGCGGATCGGCACCACGGGCGGCGGCGCGATCGCGATCGCAGGCGAGGTGCCGGTGACGGTGAAGGCGCTCAACACCGCATTCGAGAGCTGGCTGCCGGCCTACATGAACGCGAAGCTCTGACAACGTCATTGCCTGCGACAAGCGCGAAGCGTTTGCGCAAGGGAGCGCTTGCGACGAAGCAATCCATGCAGCAGCCCGCAAGCTGTTAGATGGATTGCTTCGCTGCGCTCGCAATGACGTTGAGAGAGCTACCCGTCACCTCCTACAGCACGCGCTTCGCGCCCGGAATCATCCGCAACGCGCGCGTCAGCGCCCAGCTGAACGCGACCGTCAGCACGAATCCGATCGGTGCTTTCACGGTCGCCGGCAGCAGATTGAAGTCGAACAGCCAGTACTGCAGCCACAGCGCGATCGGATAATGCACCAGGAATATGCCGTAGGCATCGGCCTGCATTGCATCGAATACGCTCTTGCCGGAGCTTGCGAACCTCAGGAAATAGGCCAGGATCAAGAACAGGATGGCCACGCTGAACGCCGTGAAGCAGATGGCATAGGCGCTCTCATACCAGTCCGGCAAGTTCGCCGGATTGCCCAGTATGTCGCGCTTGATCGTGATCAGCACCCACATGAGATAATATGGAACGAGCGCCAGCACCAACCAATCCCAGCTGACCTTCGCCATCCGGCCGTCTGCCGACAGCAGTCCCCGATCCATATTCATGACGCCGATGCCGGCGCCGAAAAAGAAATAGGTGGCGTACAGCATCACGCGGCCGTGCTGGACCGAGAACGGACCGAACTCGAACCAGCTGCCGGCGCCGTAGTGAATCCGGCCGGGGATGTAGAACGCAGCGGTGACCGCAAGCATGACCGCGAAGAACACGGCCGGCCGGCGGCGACCGTGCAGCGACAGGCGATTGATCGGATCGAGCATGTTGGGCGACAGCCGATACAGAATGCAGGCCACCACGTCGAAGCTGAGCAACACCCAGAGGAACCAGATCGGCCCGCTCGGCCACGGGCCCTTCGTGACCATATTCCACCAGTATTCCGAAAAGCCGATTTCGGGATGGTGCCGCAGCGAGATGGCGTAATAGGCCAGCGGAATCACCGTGAACGCGCAGATCACGAACGGCAGGCCAAGCCGGAGCAGGCGATCGGACAGATAGTTCAGCGGGCCCTTCCGGCTGATGCCCGGCCACGCGAACAGTCCGGAGAGGAAAAAGAACATCGCCATGAAGAAACTGTCGGTGGCGAGCACGATCATGTCGAAGCCGAAGAACGACGTCGGATCGGTGTGACCGTAATATGTATAGGGGATGACGGCGTGGTGCAGCAGCACGATCAGCGTCAGAAAGGTGCGGGCGCGGTCGAGCGATGGATTGCGCGTCTTCGCCCTTGGCGCGGCGGGAACGTCCGCAGCCGCCACGGTTTGGGACATCGATGACATGCGCGTCTCCCCAGCCAAGCTTAAGAGCGGCATGTTGCAACCGGGAACCGGATTGAGCAAGGACCACGGCAGCCGGAGCAGGCGGCGCGCCGACTTGCATTCGGTCAGCCCACCTCCTCGATCGTGACCTTGTCCGGATAGAACGCCAGATGGCCCGATATTTCCGCCATCGCCGGGAACGGGGTCTCATAGCTCCAGATCGCATTTTCCAGCGTCCTGCCGCCGGCGTTGACGCTGAAATAATTCGCATCGCCCTTGTAGGGGCAGTGCGTCACCCGGTCGGAGCGCGCCAACAGCGCCATATTGGCGTCGCCGCGCGGCACATACTGCACGGCGGGATAGCTCGCTTCCTTCAGGGTCAGGGCATGGGTGGTGTCGGCGATCACCACCCCGCCGGCGGAGACGCGGACCCGCTTCGGGTTCGCCGCAATGGTGATGGGGTGGTCGGGGCCGGGGAGTTTCATGGGAAAGTCTCTTTTTGGTCAGCCCGTTGTGATCGTGAGCCACGATCCGAGCCTTTTGCAAGGATTTGGATTTTGCAAGCATTGGAGCTGGAATATAGTGCGAGGGAGCGTGACGTAGAAGGGTGGCCGGGCTAAGTTCTGCCGCGCCGCAGCGAAGCTGGCTGCGATTCGAAACGCCCAATTGGAGACCTGTTGGATGCCGATGGACGCCCACGATATCGAATCGATGATCAAGGCAGCGATCCCCGACGCCGAGGTGACGATCCGCGATCTGGCCGGCGACGGCGACCATTATGCCGCGACCGTGATCTCGGAGTCGTTCCGTGGCAAATCCCGGGTCCAGCAGCACCAGATCGTCTATCAGTCGCTGAAGGGCCAGATGGGCGGGGTACTGCACGCGCTGGCGCTGCAAACCGGGGTTCCCGAGAGCTAGCCGGCGCCGGGGCGCGGGGGCAGGGCGATGGCGGCGGACCAGCATCGCGGCGCGCTGTACCGGGTGCACGCCCCGCATCAGCATGCCCGCGTCACCTATGCCGAGCTGTTTTTCGACCTGGTGTTCGTTTTCGCGGTCACGCAGATCTCGCACACGCTGCTCGCGCACTTCACCCCGCTTGGCGTGGTGCAGACCACCCTGCTGTTCCTGGCGGTGTGGTGGGTGTGGGTCTACACCTCCTGGGTCACCAACTGGCTCAATCCGGAGAAGACGCCGGTCCGGATCCTGCTGTTTGCGCTGATGCTCGGCGGGCTCGTGGTCTCCACCTCGATCCCGCAGGCCTTTGAATCGCGCGGACTGTGGTTTGCGGTCGCCTACGCGTCGATGCAGGTCGGCAGGACCGTCTTCCTGTGGGTGTCGACGCCGCCCTCGCGGCCGGCGGCGCGCATGAACGCGATTCGCATCACGGCATGGCTGTCGCTGTCGGCGGTGTTCTGGATCGCCGGCGGCTTTGCGGAAGGACAGTCGCGGTTGCTGCTGTGGGCGGTGGCGCTCGGTATCGAATACTGCTCGGCGGCGGCGCGGTTCTGGATCCCGAAATACGGCGCGTCGCAGGTCGCCGACTGGGTGGTCGAGGGCGGCCACATGGCGGAACGCTTCGCGCTGTTCGTCATCATCGCGCTCGGCGAATCCATCGTCGTGACCGGCGCGACCTTTGCCGAACTGACCTGGACCGTCGAGACGGTCAGCGCCTTCGCATCGAGCTTCGTCGGCGCGCTGGCGATGTGGTGGATCTATTTCCACAAGGGCGCGGAAGCCGGCTCCGAACAGATTTCAAGATCCAGCGAGCCGGGGCGGCTGGCGCGGATCGCCTATACCTACCTGCATATGCCGATCGTGGCCGGCATCATCGTCGCGGCGGTCGCCGACGAGCTCGTGCTCAAGCATCCCGGCGGCCATTCCGACCTCAAGACGGTTCTGAGCGCGATCGGCGGACCGCTGTTGTTCCTGCTCGGAACCATCCTGTTCAAGCACATCATTCGCGGATTTCTTCAGCTGTCACACGGCGCCGGTATCATCGCGCTCGGCATCCTGGCCTGGTTCGCGGGCGGGATGTCGCCGCTG
>CALROE020000483.1:0-3964 GCA_943369715.1 Bradyrhizobium ivorense | reverse complement strand
CGCCGGCAACGCCGTCAATCTCGAGGACCAGATGCTCAAGGTCTCCGCCAACCAGATGGACTATGCCGCGGCCACCTCGCTCTACACCCGCAGCCTGGGGCTGCTGAAAACCGCCATCGGCAAGCGCTGAGTTTTAGGGAAACGCGATCATGGCAAGCGATGGAAACGACTTCGGCCGCTCGATGAGCATCGCCACCTCCGGCCTGCGCGCGCAGGCGGGGCGGATGCGGGTGCTGTCGGAAAATATCGCCAACGCGGATTCCACCGCGGCGACCGCCGGCGGCGATCCCTATCGCCGCAAGGTGCCGACGTTTACCTCCGAACTCGATCGCACGCTGGATGCCAGGGTCGTAACGCTCGGCAGGGTCAGGCCCGACAATTCGGCGTTCCAGGTCAGATACGAGCCGTCCAATCCGGCGGCGGATGCTGCCGGCAACGTCAAATATCCCAACGTCAATAAAACGATCGAAATGAGCGACATGCGCGAAGCGCAGCGATCCTACGAGGCGAACCTCAACATCATCAGCGCCACGCGCCGGATGATTCAACGCACGCTCGACATCCTCAGGGCCTGAACAGGAAACCTTAAACCATGGCTTCACCCACAGTTGCTGCAAATGCCTACGCCGCACTTGCCCGCATGACCTCCAGCGCCGGCGCTGGCGCCGGCAAGGGCGCCGAGGCAGGCGGCGGTCAATCCTTCGGCGCGGTGCTCAAGGAGGCGCTCGGCAGCGTGATGGAGGCCGGCCGCAAATCCGACGCGCAGACGGTGGCGATGACGTCAGGAAAGGCCAACGTGATGGACGTGGTGACGGCGGTGGCCGAAACCGACGTCGCGGTCTCGACGCTGGTGTCGGTGCGCGACCGGATGATCCAGTCCTACGAAGACATCATGCGGATGCCGATCTGATTTTTGTCGTCATTGCGAGCGCAGCGAAGCAATCCATAGCCGGAAACAAGCTGGATTGCTTCGTCGCAAGTGCTCCTCGCAATGACGGGTACGTATGTTTCCCGAGTAGGCAGGAATTGAAATGACCGGTGCTGAAACCCTCGACGTGGCGCGCGATGCGATCTGGACCATTGTCGTGGTGTCGTCGCCGCTGATGGTGGTCGGCCTCGTGGTCGGCGTCGTGGTGTCGCTGTTCCAGGCGCTGACCCAGATCCAGGAACAGACCCTGGTATTCGTGCCCAAGATCCTGGCGATGTTCGTCACGCTGCTGCTGGCGCTGCCGTTCATGTCGGAGTCGCTGCACGGCTACATGATGCGGATATCGTCGCGAATCATAGGCGGTTGAGGCACTATGCGCGTGAATCATGCGCATCGACATTTCATTGCTGCCGGCGCTCGCCGCGACCTTCATGCTGGTATTTGCCCGCATCGGCGCGATGGTGATGCTGTTGCCCGGGCTCGGCGAGGCCAATATTCCGGTTCGCATCAAGCTGGCGATCGCGCTGCTGCTGACGCTGGTGATCCTGCCGCTGCACCGCGCTGCCTACAACATCGACATGCAGTCGATCACCGCGCTGCTGGTATTGATGATGCACGAAATCGTCATCGGCATCGTACTCGGCGCCACCGCGCGGGTGACGCTGTCGGCACTGCAGGTCGCGGGATCGGTGATCGCCCAGCAGCTCGGCCTCGGATTTGTCACCACGGTCGACCCGACCCAGGGACAGCAGGGCCTCCTGATCGGAAACTTCCTCACCATCCTCGGGCTGACGCTGCTGTTTGCCACCGACAGCCATCATCTGGTGATCGCAGCCCTCAACGACAGCTATTCGATCTTTTCGCCGGGCGAAGCGATGGCGAGCGGCGATGTCGCCTCGCTGGCCACCCGCGCCTTCACCGCCGCCTTCAAGATCGGGATCCAGCTGTCGGCGCCGTTCCTGGTGTTCGGTATCGTCTTCAATATCGGGCTTGGCGTGCTGGCGCGGCTGATGCCGCAGATGCAGGTCTATTTCGTCGGCGTGCCGCTGTCGATTTTGTTCGGCTTCCTGATCCTGGCGCTCGTCCTCGTCACGATGATGGGCACCTTCCTCGAATATTTCATCGGCGTCATGCATCAGCTGATACCGTCAAGGTAAAGGCCTGATCGATGTCCGACGAGAATGATTCCTCAGACAAGACAGAAGACCCAAGTCAAAAACGTCTGGATGACGCCCACGAAAAAGGCGACGTCGCCAAGAGCCAGGAGGTCAATACCTGGTTCGTGCTGGCCGGCGCCACGCTGGTGCTGTCTTCCTTTCACGGATCGATCGGCAGCGGCATCCTGGCGCCGTTGCGCAACCTGGTAGCCAATTCCTGGATGATCCGCACCGACGGCGCCGGCCTGATGGCGCTGACGCAGAGCCTCGGATATTCGATGTTGGCCGCGCTCGGCGTGCCGTTCCTGATGTTCGCGATCGCGGCGATCGCGGGCAACATGATCCAGCACCGGCTGGTGTGGTCGGCCGAGTCGATCAAGCCGAAATTCAACAAGGTGTCGCCGGGCGCCGGGTTCAAGCGGATCTTCGGCAAGCAGGGACTTGCGAATTTCGTCAAGGGCCTCTTCAAGGTGCTCGCGCTCGGCGCGGTGATGACGGCGGTGCTGTGGCCTGAGCGCTTTCGCCTGGAATCCATGGTGCGATTCGATGTTTCGTCGATCATGGTCGTCACCACGAGCCTGACGCTGCAGCTGATGGGCGCCGTGGTGGCCATGCTCGCGGTGGTCGCGATCGGGGATTTCTTCTTCCAGTACCGGACCTGGTGGGAGCGGCAGAAGATGTCGCTGCAGGACATGAAGATGGAGTACAAGCAGTCCGAAGGCGACCCCCACATCAAGGGCAAGCTCAGGCAGCTGCGCCAGCAGCGCTCGAAGAAGCGGATGATGGCCGCGGTTCCCCAGGCCTCCGTGATCATCACCAACCCGACCCACTACGCGGTGGCGCTGCGCTACGAACGCGGCATGGCGGCGCCGATCTGCGTGGCCAAGGGTATCGATTCGCTGGCGCTCAAGATCAGGGAAATCGCCGGCAAGCACGACATCCCGATCGTGGAGAACGTGCCGCTGGCGCGGGCGCTGCATGCGACCGTGGATGTCGACGACGAAATCCCGGTGGAACATTACCATGCGGTCGCCGAGATTATCGGCTACGTCATGGGCCTCAAGCGCGGGTTTTCCGGCCGGCAGGCGTGAAACCGGCGATAGAAGGCGCCTTGGGCAGGCTGGATTGGGACAGGCTGGAAATGACCGCGGCGGGCGAAATAGCTGACGGGACGGCCTTGCGCTGGCAGGCCCGATTCAGGCACTCAGGAGCGGGCGGGCAAAAGCGCGCCCGGCAGCGCGCGCAGGCGCGTAACATTGATGTCGACAGGCTCTATCCGCTGGCATGACCGCCGAACCTGACAACGATCCCGCGCCACAGCCCTTCGCCGCCCACGAGCCGGCGCGGCGTAACGGCAGTATCGTTCTGGTGCTGCTGGTGGCCTTTGCGATCGTAGCGATCGCGGTCGCGCTGATGACCATCGGCCGGTCCCAGGCGCAGCCCTATATCCTCGGGCTGCTGGCGCTGCTGGCGATGGTCGGGCTGTTCAACCTGTTCGCCTTCGCCGCCGGCATCATCCGTTTCGCCGATCGCGCCGCCGACGATCCGGTGATGAGCCGGATCGCCGATCACGCCTATGACGGGCTGGCGGTGACCGATTCCCGCGGCCATGTGGTCTATTCCAACGCCGCCTATCTGGCGCTGACGGGGGCTGCGACCGCGCAGGACGCGCGCCCGGTGGAGCGGGTCTTCATCGGCAATCCCGACGTCTCGGAAGCGGTGTTCCGCCTGCTCAAGGCGGCGCGCGAGGGCAAGCGGCAGCAGGAAGAGGTCCGCATCGCCGGCTCCGATGGCAGCCAGGGCCGCTGGCTGCGGATGCGGGTCCGCCCGCTCGGCGCCAGCAAGCGCGAGGCGAAATACGCGGTGTGGTCGATCGCCG
>CALROE020000482.1:0-3972 GCA_943369715.1 Bradyrhizobium ivorense | reverse complement strand
CACCACTCTGTCGGCGCCGCTGGCCAGAATGAGATAGACCGGCCTAGTGCCGACGCGCTCGTCCACCAGCCTGGTATCCTCGATGGTCAGGCGCATCAGCGCGACGATGCGCTCGGCGGCATTGCTTTCCAGTTCAGCGCCGTTCCACAAGGCGTTGCCGATCCTGGTGCCCTCGCTGTCGAGGCCGATGAACCAGCGCCAGTCGCGATCCTCGATCGAGGCCACGGTCTCGACCTTGACGGCGACACCGAGCAGGTGGGCGATCCAGCGTTCGATCACCCGGGCGAGCCCGGCGCGCGCCTTCGGATTGCCGCCGATGTTCATCACCATCGCGTGGGCATCGGAACGCGACCAGTAAGTCCAGGCGTTGTCGTCGTCCATCACGTCCATCTCGCCGAACACCTTTGGCGGTGCCAGCATCGCGGTCAGCGGCGAGGAAAGAATGTCGGCTTGCGCGTGCTGCTGCGCCTCGATCACCTCCGCGTCGGCCAACAGCAGCGTGCCGTCGTGCACGGTGGCGAGCTGGCTGCGGAAGAACAGTTCGGCGGCGCGCAGCATGTAGGGATCGTCGCAGCCCTCCAGTGCGTTGCGCAGGATCAGGTGGCAGAGCTGCGACAGGAAGATCGGCGGCAGATCGCCGGCGCCCTTGCGGGCCAGCGCCACATACACCGCCTCCAGCGACGGCGCCGCCACCAGCCGGTCGCGGAAATTCACCATGAAGGTCCAGTTTTCCCGCGCGTCGGCGTCAGCCAGCGCCGCGATATCCGCCGCGGCAACCGGGCGCAGCGGATCGGCCAGCAGGTGCGCATGCAGCCGCAGCTCGGCGTTGCAGGCATCGGCCGGCGGCATCAGTTCGGGCCGCGCCAGATAGGCCATGATCAATTCGGGCGTCGCCAATAGCCCGCCATGATCGCCGCGGCGGGTGAGGTGATGGCCGGAGGCGACCCAGAACTCTCTCATGTGCGATCCCTGGTCATGCGGTCAGCCTTGATTAATCCCATCAGATCGACCTGTTCGGCCGGCTCTTCGTCACCCTCGACCTCGTGAAAGGTAAAGGCGCTGGCATGCGCGTGCAAGGAATCGGCGCTGCCGGCGGACTCGCGCGGCCGCAGCGTGCGAAAGCGTTCGCGGATCTCGCCGTCCTCGACGCCGCGCTGCACCGCGAGCAGGGTCTGCGGGGCGTGATCGCACAGCGAGGCCGCAAACGCGACCTCTTCCTCGGCGGCCCCCCGCGCCGCGGCAAGATCCGGTGCGCCGAATTTTTCCAGCAATTGTGCCGCAAGGCGCTCGACCATGGTTTCGCGTTCCGCTTCGCTCGCCTCGGTCACGATGGCGAGCGTCGACCAGCCAAGACTGTCGACGCCGAGAAAGCCCGAGCGCAGCGCCACGCGCGCCTTGGGGCCGAGCGCGGCGGGGTCCTGGTTCCAGAACACGAATGCGCCGGACACCGCCCATTCGCCAGGCTCCGCCGCCCGCTCGAACACGAAGGTGTCGGACGGATCGAGCCGGATGGTTCGCGGCAGTTTCAGCATCGCCGCCTCATCCGAGCTTTGGGCCGCGCGCGTGGCGATCATACCAGTCCGCTCGCGCCAGCGCCGCCACGAGGCTGGTCCGTTCCGGCGGCCCCTTGCCGGCGGCGGTTCGCGCCAAGAGATCGCCGTTGACGTCGATGCCCCTGGTCTCGCCGGCCTTGGCCAGCGCGAGCCGCGACAGATAGTCCCGGGCGACCGCCTCGAACCCGCGTTCCCGCCATTGGTCGAAGCCGGTCATCAGATGACGCGCAAAACTTTCGATGATCGCGTTGGTGTCGATCATCTCGAAACCCTCGCTCAACAGCGCAACGCCGGACGCGGCCGGCACCTCCTCGATATGGGCCATGTCGGCCGCGCGCAGGATGACGCCGAATACCAGCCACGCCGGAATTTCATTCTCGGCGCAATCTGTCGGCCAGCCGAGCCGGGCGCCGCCCAGCAGTCCGCCGTCGAACCTGACGGCGTCGGGCCAGTCGAAACTGACTTCCCGCTCGGGCGGGCAATGCGACGAGATCGCGTCGCCCAGCGCATTCATGCCGGCAAAGAATGCCCGGCGCGCCGAAACCAGCGCTTCGTCGGGTTCGAGCACCACGGCGAACTCGACCAGGTCGTAGCGCCGCACCCAGACCAGTGTTCCCGCGCCCGTTTCAGCCGCGATCTCGCAGCCATGGGCGAACGCGTCGCCAAGCTCGCGCAACGCGACCAAAGCATAGCCCGGGGGCAGATCGAGTGTCTGTTCCACGTCCGCGAGGCGCGACGTCATCGAAAGGCTCATCCCTAATCGCTTTGCAATCCGCCGGTCTATGCTATCCCCGTCCGGCTCGTAACGCGAGCGTGAGGCCTTGCGGATTTTCGATCCAGCAGGTACCGCGGAACCGGACAACGAAGCAACCGTGCGCGCTACGCGCCGGTTCAGGACATTAATTATGAGTGCGGTGCCGTCTCATCTCCTGATCTGCAGTTGCGAGAAGACCATGCCGCTCGACGCGGCGGCAATCGGCCGCGGCTGCGGCGGCACCATCACGCAGGCCAACCAGCTCTGCGGCCTCGAGCTCGATCGCTTCAAGGCCGCGCTTGCCGACGGCGTGCCGATTACCGTCGCCTGCACCCAGGAAGCCCCGCTGTTTCGCGAAGTCGCGGAGAATTCGCCGCAGACAGAGCTCACCTTCGTCAACATCCGCGAAACCGGCGGCTGGTCGAAGGATGCTGCCGCCGCCGGCCCCAAAGCCGCGGCCCTGATCGCGGCGGCGCAGGAGGACATGCCGCCGATCTCGCTGGTGACGCTGGAGAGCCGCGGCATCGCGCTGGTCTACGGCCGCGACGAGGTCGCGATCGAGGCCGCGCAGCGGCTCGCCGACCGCCTCGACATCACCGTGCTGTTGAGCCAACCCGGCGACGTGATCCCGCGCCGCAGCAACGAGTTTCCGGTGCTCAAGGGCACCATCCGCAATGCCAAAGGCCATCTCGGCGCCTTCGAGCTTGCGATCGACGATTATGCGCTGCCGCAGCCGTCGTCGCGCGCAAGACTGGTGTTCGGTTCCTCGCGCAATGGGGCCACCTCGACCTGCGACCTGATCCTCGATCTCTCCGGCGGCGCGCCGCTATTCCCCGCGCATGAATTGCGTCCGGGCTATCTGCGCGCCGATCCGCGCGACCGCGCCGCGGTCGAACGCGCCATCGCGGAGGCCGGCGGCATGGTCGGTACTTTCGACAAGCCGCGTTACATTCAGTTCGAAGCCGCACTCTGCGCCCATTCGCGCTCCGGCATCACCGGCTGCACCCGCTGCCTCGATCTCTGTCCGACCGGCGCGATCACGCCCAACGGCAATGCGGTCGCGATCGACGCCAATGTCTGCGCCGGCTGCGGCGCCTGTGCCTCGGTATGCCCGACCGGCGCCGCTTCCTATTCGCTGCCAGGTGCGGACGCGCTGATGCGGCGCTTGCGCACATTGCTGCAGACCTATCAAAAGGCCGGCGGCAGCGACGCCGTCGTGCTGTTCCACGACGGCGAGCATGGCGAAGATATCATCGACGCGCTGGCGCGGTTCGGCACAGGCTTGCCGGCGAATGTGCTTCCCCTCCGCGTCAACGAAGTGACGCAACTCGGACCGGAGAATATCGCCGCGGTGTTTGCCTATGGCGGCAGCGGCGTCGCCATGCTGACGCGTGCCAAACCGAAGCACGACATTGCCGGGCTGCGGCGCGCGGTCGAGATGTCGGACACCATCGTTACGGCGCTCGGTTTTGGCGCCGGCCTCGTCCGTATCCTCGAGACCGACGACCCCGACCAGTTGCGCGCCATGCTGGATGCGCAGCCTGCCGGCGTCGCCACACCAAAGCCGGCGGGCTTCGTGCCGCGCGGCGCCAGGCGCGGCGTGCTCGAAACCACGTTTCGCGAGTTGCATCTCGCCGCCCCCGCGCCGGTCGATATCGTGCCGCT
>CALROE020000481.1:0-3972 GCA_943369715.1 Bradyrhizobium ivorense | reverse complement strand
CAAGACGTGGATGGCCGGGACAAGCCCGGCCATGACGACGGTGATTGTTTCCTGTCGAGAGGCCCTGAAACAGCGGGCATAACCCGGCCTGTTGCCGTCATTTCGCCATTTTCGGCAACGGAACCGCCGCAATATTGCCAGCGATTGCTGCGAGATTCCAAATAGTTGAGTGATTCGCTCACCCGCCTTTTCCAGGGATTCCGACCATGACCCGGTCGTCCGGCGCCCTCGGCTTTGACGGCCGCTCCGCGCCAGTCGCATTGTCCAGACTGACCCACGTCGTCGCCAGCCGCCTGGCCATCGGCGGGCTGTCATTGTGCCTGATCGTCGCCCTCACGGTGCTGTCGATCGAGGTCGCCACGGCGATGCCCATTCCGGCGTAACGCTATATCCCCGGTGCGGGTTACGGGCTTCCAGCACCTCAACTGCCAGCGATGATGCCATCGCGATCGAGCCATCATGAACAAGACTCCCATGGTCCTCGTGACCGCGTCGCTGACGGTTGCGATCGTCCTGACGGCGACGTTCCTGATCGTCACCACCACCCGTGGCGAAAACACCTCGTTTGCGTCGTCGGCGGGACAGCTCGACGTCCAGACCGTCGCCAGCGGCCTCGTCAATCCATGGGCGCTGGCGTTCCTGCCCGGCGGCCGGATGCTGGTGACCGAGCGCGCCGGCCGGATGCGCATCGTCACGCCGGAAGGCCAGGTTTCGCCGCCGCTGAAGGGCGTGCCCGAGGTCTGGGCCTCGGGCCAGGGCGGCCTGCTCGACGTCGTCACCGACAGGGGGTTCGCGCAGAACAGGACCATCTACTTCTGCTACGCCGAGCGCACCGCCGGCGGCGGCCGCACCGCCGTGGCGCGTGCCAGACTGAACGACGGCAGCGGGCGGCTCGAAGAGACAAAAGTCATCTTCCGGCAGGAGGGACCGCTGTCGTCGGGCAATCATTATGGCTGCCGCATCGCGCAGGCCAATGACGGCAACCTGTTCGTCACGCTGGGCGATCATTACAGCGCCCGCGACGAGGCGCAGAATCTCGGCAATCACATCGGCAAGCTGATCCGGATTGCGCCCGACGGCTCGGCGCCGGCGGACAACCCGTTCGTCGGCCGCGACGGCGCCAAGCCGGAAATCTGGAGCTACGGCCACCGCAATGAACAAGGCCTCGCGATCGATCCCTTGACCGGCGATCTCTGGGAAAGCGAGCACGGCCCGCGCGGCGGCGACGAGATCAACCTCGTCGGCAAGGGCAAGAACTACGGCTGGCCGGCGATCGGCTATGGCATCGATTACAGCGGCACGAAGATCCACGACGCCGCCGCCAGGGACGGCATGGAGCAGCCCCTAAAATACTGGGTGCCTTCGATCGCCCCGTCCGGCCTGGCGTTCTATTCCGCAAAGCTGTTTCCGAAATGGACCGGCAGCCTGTTCACCGGCGCGCTGGCGGGCAAGATGCTGGTGCGGCTGCAGCTCAGCGGCCACACCGTGACCTCGGAGGAACGCCTGCTGCCGAACCTCAACGAGCGCATCCGCGATGTGCGGCAGGGTCCGGACGGCGCGCTGTGGCTGCTGACGGACAGTTCGGCCGGCCGGATCCTGCGGGTTTCGCCGTCGGCGAAATGAGGCCGCCTGCCCTGAACGCATGCGCTGGAAGTCGCGACCAAGGTTGGGCCGCCTCTTCCGGCGGCCGCGAACGGCATGCAGCGCATCATGGATCGACGTCACTTCGTTTTCGGCATCGCGGCGGCCGCAGCGTTCTCGAGCGTCGCGCGCGACGGCCACGCCGAATGCGGGGAGCTGACCGCAGTCGAATTCGTCCGGGAACTCTACGAGAAGCAGGCGCGCCTGCACGCCGCCAAAGCACCGCCCTCCCCGGATGAATTCCACGCGCTGTTTGCCAGCGACCTGCGCCGACTGGTGCAGGCGCCGCGGCGCACTCCAAACAATGCGCCGATCGGCCCGCTGCTGAATGCCTTCTTCGGCTGGGGTGTGCTGCCCGGGACCGAGGTGACGATCGGCAGGATCGCGCTGGTGTCCGGCAACTACGAAGGTCCGGCGACCGTCGGCATCGACCTCCGCTATCGCGACGAAACCCACCGGATCCTCGTGCATGCCGTGCGCGAAAAGGAAGTCTGGCTGGTCGCCAACATCATCCATGATTCCGGCCGGAGCCTGGTGAGCCATTACCGCGGTATCACCGGCCGCTAGTGCTCCCGTCATTCCCCCCGAAACACCGGCTTGCGCTTTTCGTTGAACGCCAGCACGCCTTCCCTGCGGTCGGCGGTGGGGACCAGGCGGTTATAGGCCTCGATCTCGAAGGCCATGCCGTCCGCCACCGACATCTGCAAGCCGCGATGAATCGCCTGCTTGGCTTGCCGTACCGCGATCGGCCCGTTGGCGGCGATGCGCCGGGCGATGGTCATCGTGGCTTCCATCAGGCCGGCGGGTTCGACCACGCGATTGACCAGACCCCACGCCTCCGCCTCGGCGGCGCTAAAGGGCAGGCCCGACAGGATCAGCTCCTTAGCGCGCCGCTCGCCGACGGCGCGGGCGAGGTTCTGGGTGCCGCCCGCGCCCGGCATGATGCCGAGCGTCACCTCGGTCAGCGCGAAGCGGGCATGGCTGGCGGCATAGACAAAGTCCGACGCCGCCGCGATCTCGCAGCCGCCGCCATAGGCCGCCCCGTTGACGGCCGCGATCAGCGGGACCGGACACGCCATCAGCGCCCGCGCCATGCGCTCGAAGATCAGGTGCTGCGACTGCCAACTCGCATCCGTCATGCCGTTGCGCTCTTTCAGATCGCCGCCGGCGCAAAACGCCTTGTCGCCGCTGCCGGTGATGATGACGGCGCGCAGGCCCTGCAGGTCGACCGAGAATGTTTCGAACAGTTCCAGGAGATCGAGGCCCATCCTTGTATTGAGCGCGTTGGACGCCTCGGGCCGGTTCAGCGTGACGAAGAGGATGTGATCGTCATGGCGGGCCACGGTGACGGTCTCGAAATCGGCGCGCATCCCATTCTCCCTTCGGACTTGAAGATCACGTCTTGACCCCAACCGGGCTATCCTTAGTCTGGTCAAAACGTCGATTAATATCTAGCGGCGGAAACGCGGGAGACACAACCATGGCAGGCTCGCTCGACGACCAGCTCGGCTTTGCGCCCGATTATGATTCCCCGATCCCCTATATGCAGCGGACCCGCGACTACTACACCGCGATCGGCTACACCACGCCCTATCGCTGGGCGCACCATGTCGAGGCGCCGTTTCAGCCATTGAAGAAGCCGCTGGCGCAGTCGCGCGTCACCATCATCACCACCGCCGCGCCCTACGATCCCGCCAAGGGCGACCAGGGCCCGGGCGCCGCGTACAATGGCGGCGCCAAGTTCTACCAGGTCTATGACGGCGACACCTTGCAGACCCACGATTTGCGGATCTCGCATATCGGCTATGACCGCAAGCACACGTCCGCGACCGACAGCGGCAGCTGGTTTCCGCTGCCGCAGCTCTTGAAGGCACAGGCCGCGGGGCGGATCGGCGAGGTCGCGCCGCGCTTCTTCGGCGCGCCGACCAACCGCAGCCACCGCGTCACCATCGAAACCGACGCGCCGGAAATCCTCGCCCGCTGCCTCGCCGACCAGGTCGACGTCGCCGTGCTGGTGCCGAATTGCCCGGTCTGCCACCAGACCTCCGCGCTGGTGGCCCGTCACCTCGAAGCCAATGGCATCGCCACCGTGGTGATGGGATGCGCCAAGGACATCGTCGAGCACGCCGCGGTGCCGCGCTTCCTGTTCTCCGACTTTCCGTTGGGCAATTCCGCCGGCAGGCCGCACGACGTCGCCTCGCAGGCAGAGACGCTCGAACTGGCGCTGCGCCTGCTGGAGACGGCCTGCGGCGCCCGCACCACGATGCAATCGCCGCTGCGCTGGAGCGAGGATGCCGCCTGGAAGCTCGATTACAACAACATCGCGCAGAT
>CALROE020000480.1:0-3979 GCA_943369715.1 Bradyrhizobium ivorense | reverse complement strand
GGCGCCCACGGCTATCTCGTGCACGAATTCCTGTCGGAAAAATCCAATCAGCGCGCGGACGAATATGGCGGCTCCGAACTGAACCGGATGCGGTTCATCACCGAGGTGACCGAGGCCGTGCGCGTATATTGGCCGCAGCACAAGCCGCTGTTCGTGCGGCTGTCGGTGGAGGACAACGCCGGCTGGGGCCCGGAACAGAGCGCGCGGCTGGCGACCATTCTGAAGCCGAAGGGCGTCGACGTCATCGACTGCTCGTCCGGCGGCATCACCGACGTGGCGCCGATCCTCGGCAAGGAGATCAAATACAGCTACCAGGTGCCGCTGTCGGAATATGTCAGGCGCCACGCCGACATCATGACCATGGCGGTCGGCCTCATCATCCACGGCGATCAGGCCGAGCAGATCCTGCGCGATGGCCAGGCCGACCTGATCGCGGTCGGGCGCGAGATCCTCAACAATCCGAACTGGCCGATGGACGCGGCGCTGAAACTGGGCGTCGAAGGTCCTTTCCGCAACGTCCCGCCGCAGTTCGGCTACTGGCTCGGCACCCGCGACAAGCGCGGTTTCGGCACCCGGCCCTCGACCTTCCAGAACGGCCTGCGCGATCCCGGCAAGGTATCCTGACGCAAAGCGGGCGATGAGATCAGGTTCAGCTGGCGCCGCATGGGAATTCACCTCTCCCTTCGGGAGAGGTCGGCGCGCAGCGCCGGGTGAGGGGGTACGGTCTATTGTTAAAGGGGCAGCCCCTCACCCGATTTGCTGCGCAAATCGACCTCTCCCCGCTGGGGAGAGGTAAGCCAAATCCGGCTACGATGAGCGGGTGGCGTGCCCGTGGATCAGGCGACGGCGGCGGATTTCTTGTGGTGCGCGAAGAACAGCTGCCGGATGTCGGCGGCGGTCCTGGCCGGACTGAACAGCCAGCCCTGCATTTCGGAGCAGCCGAGCGCGCGCAGCATTTCGCGTTGCTGCTCGGTCTCGACGCCTTCCGCGGTCGTGATCATGTTGCGGGCCGCGGCGATATCCACCACCGCCTTCACGATGCTGGAAGTTCCGCCTGTCTCGGCGATGTCGTTGATGAAGCAACGGTCGATCTTGATCTTGTCGAACGGGAACTTGTGCAGGTAGCTCAGCGAGGAATAACCGGTGCCGAAATCGTCGAGCGCGATGCGCACGCCGATGGCGCGAAGCTGATGCAGGATGGCGAGTGCGGCCTCGTCGTCGCGAATGAGGACGGCTTCGGTGATCTCCAGTTCGAGCCGGCTCGCCGGCAGGCCGGAGGCGGCAAGTGCCGCCAGGACCTTCAACGCGAAGGTGCCGCTCCTGAACTGGACCGGCGAGACGTTGACCGCGATGCTGATTTCGTCGGGCCAGCTTGCTGCCTCCACGCAGGCGGTGGTCAGCACCCATTCGCCGAGCTGATTGATCAGGCCGGTGTCTTCCGCGATCGGAATGAACTCGGCGGGCGAGATCACGCCGCGTTCGGGGTGGCGCCAGCGCAGCAGCGCCTCGCAGCCGGAGATCCTGTTGTCACGGAGCTTGACGCAGGGCTGATACTGAACCTCGAACCCGCCGTCGGCGATGGCCTGACGCAGGTCCATTTCCAGGATGCGCCGCGCCTTGACCCTGGCGTCCATCTCCGGCTCGAAGAAGCGATGGGTACGGCGCCCCGCGGCCTTGGCGGCATACATCGCCAGATCCGCGTTCTTCACGATCTGGTCGAAATCGGCGCCGTGCTGCGGCGCCAGCGCAATGCCGATGCTGGCGTCGGTGGTGACCTGGTGGCCGAGGCATTCGTAGGGCTGCCGGATCGCATCGAATACCCGCGCCACGAGCTCGGTCACGTCGGCCACGGTCTTGACGGCGGTCTGAATGATCGCGAATTCGTCGCCGCCGAGGCGCGCGACGAAATCCGCCGGTGCGACGCATTGCCGGAGGGTGTCGGCGACCGATTTCAGCAGTTCGTCGCCGATCAGATGCCCGAGCGAATCGTTGACGCTCTTGAATTCGTCGATGTCGAGGTAAAGCACGGCGAACTGGTCGCCGGCGGCGAGGGTGGCGAATTCGCCCTTCAGCCGGTCATGGAACAAGGCGCGGTTGGGCAGATCGGTCAGCGCGTCGTAAAGCGCCAGATGGGTGATGCGCGTCTCGGCGTGCTTTCGCTCGGTGATGTCCTCGTGGGTCGCCACCCATCCGCCGTCGGCGAGCGGCTCGTTCATGACCTCGATCGAACGCCCATCGGAAGTCTGGAAGATCTGGGAGTTCCTCCGCCCGACATTGTGCAGGACCCGGTTGCAGAATGCGTCGATATCCCCCACGAACGATCCGGTGGCCTTTCGGTGGACGATCACCTCGCGGAAGCTGCAGCCGGGTTTCACCACCTCCCGCGACAGGCCGTACATGTCGATATAGCGCTGGTTGCAGATCACGAGCCGCTGCGACGAATCGAACAGCAGCAGGCCCTGCGTCATGTTGTTGACGGCCGTGTCCAGCCGTTGCTTTTCCAGTCGGAGCTGCTGCTGCGACGCCAGATGCTGCCGGGACAGCTTGCGCACCACCAGAAACAGCAGGGCGGCGATCACGAGGACGAAAAGTCCGGCGACGATGACCAGAATGACCATCTGCTCCTGCCAGTCGGCCAGTGCCGCCGCCACCGTTGTCGTCGCCATGATCACGATGGGAAAGTTCGCCAGCATGCGGGACGCAATCAGCCGGTCGCGGCCGTCCAATGGGCCGGCCAGCCGGGTGGAGCCGTGCTCCTTGCCGAACAACGCCTGCTGATGCGCCGGCCCCGTCTTGAAATTGCGGCCGACCATCTCCTCGACATGAGGATGGCGCGCCAGCAGCGTGCCGTCGCGATGATGCATCGCAATCGTCGCATCCTGCCCAAGCGCTACCGATTGGAAGAATTTCGCGAAGCTGGCGGGCTCGATGCCCCGGCTGATCGACCCCATGAACTCGCCGTTCGGTCCGGTCAGTTTGCGGGCGAGGATCGTCGTCCAGTTTCCGGTGACGCGACTGTGTACCGGCTCGACCAGCAAAGGCGGCGAGTTCGGATCCGACTTGAAGCTCTTGAAATAGGCCCGATCGGCGACGCTCACGGCCGGGACCGGCCAGGTGCCGGAAGAATTGATCAGCACCCCTTCCGAATCGAACACGTTGACGGCGCCGACATAGGACAATGCCGCGAGCTTGGTCTTGAGCATCAGGTGAATGTCCGGGCTGGACATCCGGCGGCTGTACTGCTGGCTGGTTTCGATTCCTGCGGACTTCACAAATGCGACGAGGTCTTCCTGGATGGCCCGAAAATCCGTCAGCTGCTGATCGAAATGACGGGCCAGCAACAGCACGGTGTTTTCGAGTTCGCGGGCACTGCTGTTCAGCGCGCGTTCGCGAAAATTGCCGGCCATGACGGTGGCGCCGATCGCGATGGCGGCAATCAGGAATCCGCCGCCGACGATGAGCCAGCGGATCGGGTTGCCGCTGACCGGGCGGGGGAAGTTCTGCAAGGCAGTCGGTAGTTCCGTCATCGCTCGTGATCGCTGCCATGGCTCGACGCCGGTGGCATTTTCTCATGCCTCGGCTCCGGACATGACTATTACGCTGCCGTTATGGAAACGGTGTTAGGAAGTTGAGTTAACGAGGGATTACCACCGGCAAGTAACGGGCGGGGAAATGCCGCGGAGAGCTTTTCGATGCAGTACCGGGGCGGTGCGGAAACCGGATCAGACGGCAGCAGCTGCGCCGGCATCATTTGCCGGCAAGCAGGGGATGAGATGGGAAATTGATTCCGGCGCGCGATCGATCAACCGAATCCTAACCATCTAACGCATTGAGGACATTCGGTGCCGGTCTGGCACGCAACTTGCGAAGCTTGATGAAGTTACCAAACCAAGCCAACGCAGGAAGCCATCACGATGAAAACCATGCTGAAGAAGTTTACTGCCGACGAATCCGGCGCGACCGCAATCGAGTACGGTCT
>CALROE020000479.1:0-3992 GCA_943369715.1 Bradyrhizobium ivorense | reverse complement strand
CCCTTTCGAAAATCTCGTCCTCCTCGATCGTGCCGTAAGCCTCGTTGATGCGCACGACCAGCGCGAGGCCGAGCGCGAGCGTGGCCATGCCGACGACAATGGCCGTCAGCATCAGGACGTGGGGAAGCGGATTCGAGTACACGGTGAACGCCGGGTCGATGATCGGAGCGGTTCCGCCGATGATCTTTCCCGGCTCGACGTAAAGCAGATACACCGAGGTCTGGAAGATCGACAGCCCGACCAGCTTCTTCACCATGTTGCCGCGGGCGACGACGATGTAGAGGCCCGCCATCATCAGGAAGATGGTGATCGCGTAGTGATAATGATCGGTGAGCATTGCCAGCGTCGGCATCAGCGGCCCCGCTCGACGAAGGCATAGAACAATGACGTCATGGTGCCTGCCACCGTGATCAAAACGCCGGCCTCGACCAGGAATATGCCGAGTTCGTGGCCGTGGGCGGAGTCATGGGCGAGCACCGAATAGTCGAGATAGTTCTTGCCCATCAGCAGCCCGGCGACGCCGGTCCCGGCATAGATCAGCACGCCGAGCGGGACCATGCGCTGGACCAGTGCCTGCGGCGCGATGCGATGCGCCAGATCGAGGCCGCAGGTGATAGCCAGCAGAATGACCATGGCGGCGCTGATGACGCCGGCCTGGAAGCCGCCGCCCGGGCCGTAGTCGCCGTGGAATTGAACGTAGAGCGCGAACAGCAGGATGAACGGCAGGATCAGCTTGGTGCCGACACGCAGGACGAGATCGTATCTCATCGCGAGGTCTCCGCATCATCGCGGCGGCCCCGCCGCCGCGCCTTGCGCAGCAGCAGCATAACTCCGATGCCGGCGGTAAAGATCACCGTGGTCTCGCCGAGCGTATCGTAGCCGCGGTAGTCGGCCAGTACCGACGTCACCACGTTGGGAACGTTGGTATCCTTGATCGAGTCGGCGAGATAGCGCGGCGCGACATGCCTGTGAATGGCCGCATCGGGCGTGCCGAATGGCGGGAAAACCAGCGTTCCCCATACCAGAACTGCGCCGGTGCCGAATGAAACGAACAGCGGCAGGAGATGAGGGCGGACCCGTTTCATCTCGGTGGTCTTGACGAGGTGCAAAGTCGCGAGCAGCAACACCGTCGACACGCCGGCGCCGACCGACGCCTCGGTCATCGCCACGTCCACGGCGTCGAGCACAATCAGCACGCTCGCCATCAGGAAGCTGTAGATGCCCGCAAGAATGACGACCCCGAACAGGCTCCGTTGCCGGACGATGGCGATCGTCACCACGGCGAGCAGTGTCAGCAGTACCGAGTTGATGAGAAATACTATGGCTGCCTCCCGACGTCCGGATCGGCGGGCTGGGGGCCGGCCATGCCGCTGCGGTCTTCCGCCAGCAGAGGCTTGATGCCCTCATGCAGGCAGGCCTGGGCGAGGGCGTGCGTCACGACGGGAGCCGTGAAGAAGAACAGAGCGAGAAGAAACAGGAGCTTCAGCGACACCAGGCCGAAACCAGCCTGCAGACACATGCCGAAGATCAGAAAGCCGACGCCGAGCGTGTCCGTAACGCTCGCCGCATGCATGCGCGTGAAGACTTCCGGCATGCGGACGAGCCCGAAAGCCCCCACGACCGTGAAAAACGACCCAAGGAGAATGAACCCCCAGCTGGCAATTTCGATGGCCAGAATCATGACTTCGGCTCGCTCTCGGCGTCGTAGGCCAGATCGCCGTGACGGAAGAACTTCAGCACCGAGAGGGTGCCGATCAGATTGAGCAGGCCGTAGGTGAGCCCGATGTCGAGGAACTCGGGGCGTTCGGTGAGGAAGCCGACCACCGCAAGCAGCATGATGGCGAGCGTACCCACGGAATTGCCCGCGAGAACCCGGTCGAACACCGTCGGTCCCTTGATCGCGCGGGTGATTGCGAGGGCGAGAGCGACGAGAATGGCGGCGGCGGCAGCGGCAAACATCACGTCAGGCCCTCGAACTGGCTGACGCGGCGGTCCATCCCGCCACCCTCAAGGTCGAGAGCGCCGTCGCGCACCAGCGCATGAACGGTGAATTCGTTGCCGCTCACCCCCGCGGTGATCGTGCCCGGCGTGAGCGTGATCGAGTTGGCATAGGTTGCCATCCCGGCCGGCGTTTTCTGGCTGGCGCGCACGACCGTCATGGTGGGCGATATCGGAAGATCCGGGTGCAGAATGACCTTGGTTACGCTCCAGCCGGACTTGGCTATTTCCAGGAACAGCCAGGGAAAATAGGTGATCGCACCCCAGAACAGCTCGATCGGATGTCCTTCCGGATCGGCGGCGTGCATGCGGATCGCAGCGAAGAGGCACGCCACCGCGCACACCACGCCGGCCGTGACCAGCATGGGCGTGTAGTGCCCGGACAGCGCGAGCCAAAAGGCGAAAAGCAGGCCCGCCAGACTGAAGTACCGTATCATCCGTTCCCACCCACGTCTTGCGGCCGCATCATAGACCAAGACGACCCCAGCACATAGACTATGCCGACAGGATCAAGACACCTGCCGGTGACGGTACGTGTTTCATCCACAGATAGGCTGAGCCTTTGGCTGCTCGAGCTCACGTTCGCGCCCGGGGGGAAGCAGGGTGCGGCACGACCGGCAATCCGTATTTGTGGTGCGCGCTCCAGGTTCACGGCTGAAGCCTCAAACCAAGTTTCAACCGTGGAGAAGAAAAGCGCAATGCTCCACATCACGATGGAGACGATCGCGGTCCAGCGTGCGAACAGCAAATAGGTTTCGCGCATGACGGTCGAGACCATCCTCTGGGCCACGGCCTGCGGCGGACGGCTTTCCCTGGGAAGATAGAGCCACATCTCGGTCCGGCGGTGATCCTTGGTGCGGGCTTCACGGGCCTTGAGGACGAGAACAAGGGTCATCAGCAGGCTCAGAAAACCTCCCGCCTGAAAGGCGGAACGCGGCACGAAGGACATGGCGATCAGGACGCAGAAAATGGCCAGCGACGCGAAGGCGCATGCGCGCAGCACCGTTGTATAGGCAATCCGGCGCATCTCTTCCACGATCCGTCCCCCGTCTTCGCAGGACCTGAGGCCCAGCGTAGCGGCAAGGTCTCGCGCCCTCAACCTCAAGGCGGGCCGGCTATAGGCCGATCTTGAGAAAATTGCCGGCGGCGGGCAACGCCAGAATCGCGGTCGCGGCAAGCCAGATCCAGAGCGACACATTGTTTGACTCCGGGGCGCCGGTGACCCGCTCGTAGATCGCGGCCGGAATTCCGCCGAGAATGACCGTGGCGGTCGAAACCATCAGCGACGCGAACATCAGCGTCAGCGACAGGTTGCCGAACAGCAGCGGGCCGGCGAGCGTCTGCACGTAGAGCAGCGCGAAGATCAGCCACAGCTGGTTGAAGATGCCGTTGATCATGCCGAAGAACGCGATGCCGATGAAATAGAAGTTGCGGTTCATGACGCCGCTCCGCCGAGCTTGGGGGCGAGGTTCAGCACCAGCAATGTGTAGTGGAGCACGACGCGCAGCCAGAACATCCAGACGAAGCCGAACAGCCACAGCACGGCGGGAGCCGTGACCTTCGGGGTCACGATCGCGATGAGGCCGATCACGGGATCGGTGAACCGGCAAAAGAACCGCCAGATATAGTTCGGCGAATCCGCGTCAACCATCAGGCCGAGCAGGAACCGGCCGAGCATGGTGTACATCAGCGCCGCCAGAACGAAGTTCGGCAGATGGTAATACCAATAGGTGGCGATTGAGGCTGCAGTATCCAACGTCCGATGCTCCCCGCGGTGCTTCAGCAATCGACCAACCGGGATGTGTGACGACACCGCGATCGTGCATGACAATGGCAAGCGCCGCCTTCCCCGGCAAGAGCGGACGCAAGGTCATCGAAAACAAAACGGGGCCCCGAAGGGCCCCGTTTATCGAGATGTGTTGCAGTGCTCTTATGTGGTCTTCTCTTCGAGCACCGTCCTGCCGCGCGGCTTGCGGATATCGTCGACATAGGCC
>CALROE020000478.1:0-4012 GCA_943369715.1 Bradyrhizobium ivorense | reverse complement strand
GTTGATGATGACACCGCGCTCTTCGCCGATTGGCGCTTCGGTCGCGAGCCGTTCGGCAAACAGCCGCAGCACGTTGAAGGTGCCGATCAGGTTGACGTTGATGATGCGGACGAACTTGGCCAGCGGATAGACGCCGTCCTTGCCGACGGTGCGCTGCGACCCGCCGATGCCGGCGCAGTTCATCAGCACGCGGGCGATGCCGTGGGCGGCCTCGGCCTTGGCGATCGCCGCCTTGACCTGATCCTCGTTGGTGACGTCGGCGTGAAGGGCGACGCCCCCGACTTCGGCGGCGACCTTCTCGGCGTTCTCCATGCTCTGGTCGAGCACGCCGATTTTCGCACCCTTGGCGGCCATGGCGCGCGCGGTGGCGGCGCCGAGGCCGGAGCCACCGCCGGTGATGAGAACGGCAACGTCTTTCAACTGCATGGGTAAGAACCTTTCCTTGAACTTTTCCTTGGGCGTTTCTTCTCTAGGCTTGGTCTTCTTGGAGCAGAGCGATCGTGATCAGGCTGATGCGACTGCCTGCTCCGCGTTGGTGGTCAGCATTCCGCCGCAGATCAGGGCTTCCATGTGCTTGATGTACTGGCGGCAAACCTCGTCGGTGACCGGCCCGACGCCGGTGGCGCGCGACATCGCGTGGCGGCCGAAAAACAGATGGTCGCAGGCGCCGATCAGGCTGGTGTAGAACAGCACCGGATCGATGCTGCGGAACTCGCCGGCCTTGATGCCTTCGGCCAGCAGCCGGCGATGAAAATCCAGCAGCGGGGCGACGAAGAATTTCGAGACCTCATCGGCGGCGTCCACGCTGCTTTCATGCAGCAGATAATGGATCAGCCGGTTCATATAGGGGAACTGGTGATAGGCGCGGATGATGCCGGCGATATGCAGCTTCAGCTTCGCGGTCGGCGCGATCGGCTGCGCCAGCAGATATTCCAGGTTCGCCACCTCGGTCGCGGCATCGCGCGCCAGCAGGGCCAGCAACAAGCCGTCCTTGTTGCCGAAATGATATTTCACCAGCGCGGCGTTGACGCCGGATTTCTGCGCGATGTCGCTGAGCGAGACGTCGATCGAGGAACGCTCGATCATCAACTCGCTGGCCGCGACCAGAAGCTTTTCGGCCGTCGAGTTTTTTCCGCTCGGGAGCTTTGTCGGCACGCTGGTATTCAACTGCGATTCCATGACCTACTCAGGGCGTCCTGCCTGCCGGGAAATCCGGGCGCAGATAACCCGATGCCGCGGCCGACCTCAAGAGTTAATTGATTGATTGACTAAATCCCCTTGCGCCACTTAAATCCGAGCCATCATTCAAACCCCACCCAAGACAATCAGGGAGAACGCTCATGGCCGAGGCCTATATCGTCGCCGCCGCACGCACCGCAGGCGGCCGCAAGGGGGGACGCCTCGCCGGCTGGCATCCGGCCGATCTCGCGGCTTCCGTGCTGGATTCGCTGGTCGAGCGCTCGGGGGCTGCTCCCGACCAGATCGAGGACGTCATCATGGGCTGCGTCATGCAGGTCGGCGAACAGTCCAACAACATGGCGCGCAACGCCATCCTGGCCTCAAAGCTGCCGGAAAGCGTGCCCGGCACCTCGGTCGACCGCCAGTGCGGCTCGTCGCAGCAGGCACTGCATTTCGCGGCGCAGGCTGTCATGTCCGGCACCATGGACATCGTGATCGCCGCCGGCGTGGAATCGATGACGCGGGTGCCGATGGGCCTGTCGTCGCAACTGCCGGCCAAGAACGGTTTCGGCACCTCCAAGAGCCCGGGCATCGAGAAGAAGTATCCGAACATCGTGTTCAGCCAGTTCACCGGCGCGGAAATGATGGCGGAGAAATACGGCCTCTCCAAAGACGATCTCGACCGATACGCCTACGAGAGCCACCAGCGCGCCATCGCCGCCACCCAGGCCGGCAAGTTCAAGGACGAAATCATCCCGCTGCAGATCACCCGGGCGGATGGTTCGACCGATACCCATCACATCGACGAAGGCATCCGCTTCGACGCCACGCTCGATAGCATCCGGGGCGTCAAGCTGATCGCGGAAAACGGCAAGCTCACCGCCGCCAGCGCCAGCCAGATCTGCGACGGTGCCTCCGGCGTGATGGTCGTCAACGAACGCGGCCTTAAGTCGCTCGGCGTCAAGCCCCTGGCGCGGGTCCATCACATGACCATGATGGGCGGCGATCCCGTGATCATGCTCGACGCGCCGTTGCACGCCACCGAGCGCGCGCTGAAGAAGGCCGGCATGTCGATCGACGACATCGACCTGTTCGAGGTCAACGAAGCCTTTGCCTCGGTGCCCACCGCCTGGCTGAAGACCACCGGCGCCGATCCGGCGCGGCTCAACGTCAACGGCGGCGCCATCGCGCTCGGCCACCCGCTCGGCGGCTCCGGCACCAAGCTGATGACCACGCTGATCAACGCCCTGAAGCAGCGCAACAAGCGCTACGGCCTGCAGACCATGTGCGAAGGCGGCGGCATGGCGAATGTGACCATCATCGAGCGGCTGTGAGAGAAGGCCCGCAACGGCAGCAACAACAAAGGTGTCGTCCCGGCCTCGAGCCGGGACCCATAAGCACTGGTGTTCGTGGTGATAGCGGGCTGTAGCACCAGCTCGTTTCAACAATTCAATTCCGTGGTTATGGGTCCCTGCGCCCCGTGCGCAATTGCGCACTAGGCAGGGACGACAGAGAAAATCCCCAAGGAAACCCCATGACCCATCCGTCGATCCACGCGCGCACGCAACCCGACAAGATCGCCTACCAGATGGCCGGCACCGGCAAGGCGATCACCTATCGCGAGCTCGACGAACTGTCGAGCCAGGGCGCGCAGCTGTTCCGCGCGTTGGGTCTTGGGGAAGGCGACCACATCGCGTTCCTGATCGAGAACCGGCTGGCGTTCATGGAGATCTGCTGGGCGGCGCAGCGCTCGGGGCTGTATTACACCGCGATCAGCCGCTACCTGACCCAGGACGAGATCGCCTACATCGTCAAGGACTGCGGCGCCAAGCTGGTCATCACCTCGCCGAAATGCGCCGAGCAGATCAAGGGGCTGGTGACCGGCGCGCCCGGCGAGCCATTGTTCTACATGCTCGACGAGCCGCTGCCCGGCTTCCGCTCATGGGACAAGGAAGCGTCAGCCCAGCCAACTACGCCGATCGCGGACCAGGTCGCCGGCTACGACATGCTGTATTCGTCAGGCACCACAGGACGGCCGAAGGGCATCAAGCGCGAATCCGAGCACAATCCGATCGACCTGCCGAACCCGTTCCTGAGGATCCTGTGCGCCGGCATGTGCGGCATGAGCGCCGACAGCATTTACCTTTCGCCGGCGCCGCTCTATCACGCCGCTCCGCTGCGCTTCAACATGATGGCGATCACGCTCGGCGGCACTTCCATCATCATGGAGTCCTTCGATGCCGAGGAATTCCTGAAACTGGTTGAGAAATACAAGGTTACCCAGTCGCAGCTGGTGCCGACCATGTTCGTGCGCATGCTGAAGCTGCCGGAAGACGTGCGCAAGCGCTACGACGTCTCCTCGCTGAAGGGCGCGATCCACGCCGCGGCGCCCTGCCCGATCGACGTCAAGGCGAAGATGATCGAATGGTGGGGACCGATCCTGATCGAGTACTACGCCGGCTCCGAAGGCAACGGCGTCACGGTGTCGACCTCGCAGCAATGGCTGGATCATCGCGGCACCGTCGGCCGCGCCGTGGTCGGCAAGATCAAGATTCTCGACGAGAACGATGCGGAACTGCCGGTGGGGCAGATCGGCACGGTGTATTTCGCCGACGCGCCTGTCTTCACCTATCACAACGATCCCGAGAAGACGAAGCGCGCCTATAACGCCAAAGGCTGGTCGACGCTCGGCGATGTCGGCTATCTCGACGAGGAAGGCTTTCTCTACCTCACCGACCGCAAGTCCTACATGATCATCTCCGGCGGCGTGAACATCTACCCGCAGGAGACCGAGGACGTGCTGATCACCCACCCCGGCGTCGCCGACGTCGCT
>CALROE020000477.1:0-4020 GCA_943369715.1 Bradyrhizobium ivorense | reverse complement strand
CCCCGATTCGTTGTCGTCAGATTCTCAATAGACGTCGTTACGCGTATTGAAGACGTTGAACTTGCCGGTCGGCGTCACCAGTCGCTTGTCGCGGATGACCGTTTTCAGGGTCATCGTCTTGTCATCGACCACGACGATCGCCGATTCCTGGGCCTTGTTGTTCCAGACCGAGAACCAGACTTCGGTGCCGTCCTTGTTGTACTCGCCCTGCACGACACGACGCGCGCCTTCGGAAATCCCGGACCATTGACCGATCGGAAGCACCTTATATTCGGGCTTATCCTTGGCGAGATCCTTGATCTTGAACACCGCGACCGAAGAGGAAATTTCGGCGTCGGGGTTCAGCGGCGTGTCGACATAGAGGTTTTCCGACTTCGGGTGGGTCTTGATGAAGAGCGAGCCGCCGCCCTGGCCGTCGACTTTCTGGACGACCTTCCAGGCGTGCTGCTTGTTCTTTTCCGGATCGGTCCCGATGAAGGAAATGGTCTCGTTACCGAGATGGCTGGTCGCCCAGACCGGGCCGTATTTCGGATGCAGCAGATTGGCGCCGCGTCCCGGATGCGGCGTCTGCCCGCCGGATTCGATCACGCCGACCAACTTGTCTTCCTTAGTATCGACGATCGCGATCTTATGGCGGGCGTTCGCCGCCACCAGGAAGTAGCGCCCGGTCTTGTCGAAGCCGCCGTCATGCAGGAAGCGCTCGGCCTCGATCGCCGTCACCTTCAGGTTCTTGATGTCCTTGAAATTGACGAGCAGGATCTGGCCGGTCTCCTTGATGTTGACGATGAACTCCGGGTTGAAGTGCGAGGCCGCGATCGAGGCGACGCGCGGCTCCGGGTGATATTCCTGGGTGTCGTAGGTCATACCCCGGGTCGAGACGACCTTGAACGGCTCCAGCGTCAAACCGTCCATGATCACGTATTGCGGCGGCCAGTAGGCACCGGCGATCGCATACTTGTCCTCGTAGCCCTTGAATTTGGAGGTCTCGATCGACCGCGCCTCGGTTCCGACCTTGAGTTCGGCCACGGTTTGCGGCGGATCCATCCATAGATCGATCAGGTTGACCTTGGAGTCGCGGCCCACCGTGAACAGATAGCGTCCGGAGGCTGACATCCGCGAGATATGCACCGCATAGCCCGTCTTCAGGATCAGTTCGATCTTCTTGGTCGTGCCGTCGATCAGGGCGACCTCGCCTGCGTCGCGCAGCGTCACCGAGAACAGGTTATCGATGTCGAGCTTGTTCATTTTCTTGGTTGGCCGCTGTGCGACCGGGATCAGAACTTTCCAGCTATCCTTGATCTCCTTGAGACCGAACTCCGGCGGCTGCGCCGGGTCGTTGAGCAGGTAGCGCGCCATCAACTCGATGTCGGGCTGCTGAAGGTCGCCGGAGGTACCCCAGCTCGGCATTCCGCCGGGAGATCCGTAAGTGATGAAGTCGCGCAGATAGTCGAAGCCGAGCTTCTTGGTCAGATCGGGCGTCAGCGGTTTTCCGGTCGCGCCCTTGCGCAGCACACCATGGCAGCCCGCGCAACGCTCGAAATAGATCTGATTCGCCTTGTCGAACTCCGCCTTGCTGAGCACGGGATCGCCGGGCTTGGTGCCGGGCTGTTCGGTGGCCTTGCCGCCGAGCGTATCCAGGCTCGGCTGGTACTGACCTCCCGGCGTGGTCTTGTGCTGCTGGATATCGGCGGGCGCGGGCTTCGCCGGCTGCGCTTGCGCCTGTCCAGACACGGTCGAACCAAAATAGAAAATGCCCGCGGCGACGATGCCGCCCGTGAGCATTGCGTAAGCGTGACGTCGCATCGCATCCCCTCCAGCGTGAATCTCGATACATCGCTTATGCCCATGCTGCGGTTGCGTTACCTTGACCGCGGTTAAGGACGCGCTTTGACGCAGTTTGACATAGCTCAATGCACACATGGTCAAAACCAGCCTCATCCAACCCCATGCGAAGCAACCCCATCGCGAACAGGACCGCTAAAGTGCGCTGGATGTTGCACATTTTCGCATCCATGGTGCTGATGGCGAGTGCAGCGCGCGCCGCCGACCTCGATATTGCGCGTCAATTCTTTCCTTCGGAAAGTTCCGCGACCATCGAGCAGCCACAGGGAAATCCACCGGCCGCCGTCGTGCGGGCAGCGGACGGGCGCCTGCTCGGCTATGCCTTCTCCACCTACCAGGTTTCCGGTTCGGTCGGTTACGCCGGGCGCCCGCTCGATATCGTCGCCGCGGTCACGCCCGAAGGCATCATCGCCGGCGCCCGGATCGTGGCGCACGAAGAGCCGATTCTCGTGATCGGCATTCCGCGCGACGCGCTCGCCGCCTACGTCGCGGGCTTCAAGGACTTCGATATCGGCGTGGGCGCCAGGCTCAAGCAAACCAACGACCTTGCGCGCGGCCCGCACGCGGTGGCGGGCGCGACCATCACCAGCACCGTGATCCGCGATGCCATCGTGCGGTCGGCCCGGACCATATGGCGTAGCCGCAGTGCCGCTGCGGAAAATGTGACGCGGCTCGATCGTGAAACCCTGCGTCGATCCTCCTGGCATAACCTGCTCGCGGAGGGAGCGGTGCAGCGGCTGCTGGTTTCGCGCGGTGAAGCGGCGAAATTGCTCGGTACCCCGGATAATGAACCGGACAAACCGTTCATCGATCTCTGGCTGGCGCTGGCGACGCCGCCGCCGATCGGCGAAAGCCTGCTGGGGCAGCGACTCTACGAGAGCGAGCTGGCCAGGATCGGCCCCGAGGACGACCTCGTCCTGATCGGCGCGAGCGGACTCTATTCGTTCAAGGGCACCGAATGGCGTCGGTCCAATTCATTCAACCGGATCGAACTCATTCAGGGCGGGCGCACCATCCGTCTGAAGCCCGCCGATCATACCCAGGTCGAAGCGTTGCGGGCGGCGGGCGCGCCCGAACTACGCGAGATCGCCGTCTTTCGGATCGCCCGGGCGAGCGGCTTCGATTCGACCAGGCCGTTCCGGCTCGATCTCGACCTCGGCACTCCGGCAGTCGCGGCTGGTCCGGCGGTGGTGTCGCTGGATTACCGGATACCCGATCGCTATCTGATCGCGCCGGTGGCTGCCCCCGCAACGGCACTGCCCGACAAGGCCGCACCGTCCGCGGCGTCCGCGCCCGGCCAGGTGCCGCTATGGCAGGATATCTGGTGGACCCGCAGCTACGAGATTGCGGTGCTTGGCGCGATGCTTGCTGTTCTCGCCGGCATCCTGATTTTCCAGGATACCGTGACCGCGCACGGCCGCTTCTATTACCGGCTGCGCACCTTCTATTTGCTGCTGACCTTCGTCTTCCTGGGCCTGATCGCCAATGCGCAGCTGTCGGTGGTCCATGTCCTGACCTTCATCCATGCCCTGCTGTCGGGATTCCGCTGGGAACTGTTCCTGCTCGACCCCATGGTGTTCCTGCTCTGGAGCTTCGTCGCGATCAGCATGCTGTTCTGGGGGCGCGGCGTATTCTGCGGCTGGCTTTGTCCGTTCGGGACGCTGCAGGAATTGACCAACCAGCTGGCGCGGAAGCTCGGCATCAAGCAGATCGCGATTCCCTTCGGGCTGCACGAACGGCTCTGGATGATCAAATATGTGGCTTTCGTCGGCATCCTGGCGATCTCGCTGCGCTCGATCATCACGGCCTTCCAGTTCGCCGAGGTAGAGCCGTTCAAGACCGCGATCACGATGAAATTCCTGCGCGAGTGGCCGTTCGTGCTCTACGCGGCAATCCTGCTGTTCGCCGGACTCTTCATCGAACGATTCTACTGCCGCTACCTTTGCCCGCTCGGCGCCGCGCTGGCGATACCGGCACGCATGCGCATGTTCGAATGGCTCAAGCGCTACCGCGAATGTGGCGCGGAATGCCACGTCTGCGCGCGCACCTGCACCGTTCAGGCGATTCATCCGCTCGGGCAGATCAATCCCAACGAATGCATCTACTGCCTGAAATGCCAGGCCAACTATTTCGACCATGACGTCTGCCTGCATCTGAAGAGGCGCGCGGCGCGGCGCC
>CALROE020000476.1:0-4028 GCA_943369715.1 Bradyrhizobium ivorense | reverse complement strand
AGATAGCGCTTGAAGGTGAGGTTGATGTCGCCCGGCGCCATCACGATGGTGCCGTTGACGGTCTTGCTCTTGGGAAAGCTGACGACGATGCCGCCGGGCCAATGCGCCAGCGTGCCCGGCCGGTCGGTCCAGCCCCAGACCCCGGCGGTCTGGGCGCCCACCATGTCGACGTCGAGCTCGGTGCCCGCCTTCGAGGTCACCCGCATCCGCTTGGTCCCGCGCAGCATCTTGACGGCCGCCCGCACCCGCTTCTCCAGCGCGGTGTCCGGCACCATGCGCTCCAGCGCTTCCGGATGTTCGTTCGAGATATTGAGAATCCGAGCACCGGCTTTCAGGATGTCAGGCGTTTCCGCCGCGTGCATCAGCCCCTCGATGGTGCAGTCGACAACGAAGCCCGCCTGCTGCAGCGCGCTGACCACCGGCCCGAGCTTCTGGATCGCTATGCTGGCGCCGGTGGAACGGATCGGAACCACCTCGCGGTTGCGCGGCGTCGGCACCACGATGTGAAAGGGCTTGGCCCCCATCCGCAGCAGCGCCAGTTCGGCGAGGTGAACATTGAGCGCGCGCGACTGCGTCTCCGACAGGATCGCCGCGGTGTCGCCCGGCTTGACCGCGCAGCGCTCGAAAACCTCGCAGAACGCATCGATCCATTTTGCTTCTATGCGGTCTGAAAGCATGTTCGTATCTCCAGTCTAGAATGAGTTCGTCATGGCCGGGTCAAGCCCGGCCATGACGACAAGGGTAGCATGCAATTTGCCATCAGACTTCCGGAAAGCCGCGCAGCAGATAAGACCTCAGCCCCTGCAGCAGGCCGTTGAGGATCAGGCCGAGCAGCGAGATCGTGATCAGGGGAACGAACATGTCGACCGCCTGAAACGTCCGCGCCGCCGTTACCAGCATGTGGCCGAGGCCGTCGGTCGACGAGATCATTTCGGCGAGAAACACCACAATGCAGGAAATCACAAGGCCGATGCGGCAGCCCGTCAGGATCGACGGCACCGCCGCCGGCAACACCACCTTGAACAGGATCTGGCGGCGCGGCGTGCCCGCCGCCATCGCCGACCAGATCAGCTTCTGTTCCACCATCGAGGCGCCGTAATAGGTCGAGAGCAGGATCGGAAACAGCGCGTCGGCGGCGACCAGCGTGATCTTGGATTCGTGGCCGAAGCCGAGCAGCAGCAATAGCGCCGGATAAAGCGCGACCTTGGGCAGCGGCGCCAGCACACGCACGATCGGGCGGACCACGGCGTTGACGGCCGGGCTTGCCGCCGCAGCAAGCCCGATGCCGACGCCCAGGATCACTGCGATCGAAAATCCCGCAAACAGGCGGAACAGCGTGGATGCGATCTCATGCTGAAAATTGCTGGTGAGGAGTTGCTGAGCCAGACGGGAAAATACCAGCCCGGGCGGCGGCAGCAGCGTCACCGGCGCATAGCCGAACGACGAAATCCCCTGCCACACCGCGACCGCCAGCGCGATCGGTATGATTCCGAGCAGAACCTCCGATGTCAGCGCGCGAGCGTTCATGCGAAACTCAGGGGAATGTCGAAGCCGGGCTCGGACCATCGCACCAGCCGGCTGCGCAGTTTTTCGAACGCGGCGTCGAGGCCGATCCCCATCGCGCCGATGATGATGATCATGGCGTAGACGGTGTCGTACTGCCCCATGTCGAGCGCGTTGAACAGGATGTTGCCGGCGCCCGACTGCCGCGCGATCATCTCCGAGGTGACCATGGTGATCAGCGCCAGCACGAGGCCGGTGCGGCATCCCGTGAGAATCTCCGGCAATGCAGCCGGCAGCACGATCCGGATCATCCGCTGAGGCGCCGAAAGCCCCATGGCGGCGCCCGACCACAGCATCTTTTCCTCGACCGCCCTGGCGCCCTGAAAGCTGTGATAGATCACGGGCAGGCTGACGCCGAGAAAGATCACCAGCATCTTGGCGAGATCGCCGACGCCGAGCCACAGCATGATGATCGGCATCAGTGCCGCCTTCGGCACCGGATAGGTGATCATCAGCAGCGGATTGAAGAACGACGCCACCAGCCGCGAGCGGCCCATCATCAACCCCAGCGGGATCGCGAACAGCAGCGCCGCTGCGAAGGCGATCGCCATGCGGCGCAGTGAATCCAGAATGTTGATCACGGATTCCCTGTCGCTGAGGATCGACGGCACCGCGCGAACCGCTTCGATCGCGGTCGGAAAACTTTCGGTATTCAGCATCAGCGACCCGGCCTGCCAGATCGCGAGCAGGCCGAGACAGGCGAGCAGCGGCGCCAGCCGCGAGAGAGCGCGCGCCATCATGGCCGCAACCCGTCTTCGCTGGTGTCGTCGATCATGCGTTCGATCTCGACCACGTATTTCTGGTAGCGCGGATCGAGCAGCAGCTCGGCGCGGCGGCGCGGCCGCGGCAGCTCGATGTCGACGATCTGCTTGATGCGGCCGGGCGCGCGCGTCATCACCACGACCTTGTCGGACAGGAACACCGCCTCGTCGACCGAATGGGTGACGAACAGCACCGTCTTGCGGTCGCGTTCCCAGATGTTGAGCAGGTCGTTCTGCAGCCGGGTGCGGGTATGCGCATCGAGCGCGCCGAACGGTTCGTCCATCAGCAAGACCGCGGGGTGGTAGGCCAGCGTGCGCGCCAGCGCGACCCGCTGCTTCATGCCGCCGGACAGTTCCTTGGGATAGAAATTCTCGAAGCCCTTGAGGCCGACCATTTCGATCAGCCGGCGGCTTTGCGCGTCGGCTTCCGCCGCTTTCACGCCCTGCTGGCGCGGGCCATACATCACATTGCCGAGCACGGTCTTCCACGGAAAAAGCGCGAATTCCTGGAATACCGGGCCGCGATCGGGGCCGGGCCCTGATATCGCCCTGCCCTTCACCCGCGCCACGCCCTCGGTCGGACTGACAAAGCCGCCGACGATGTAGAGCAAGGTCGATTTGCCGCAGCCAGAGGGCCCGAGAATCGAGACGAAGGCGCCATCCTCGATTGTCAGAGAAATATCCGACAACGCCAGATGGGCCTGACGGCCGGACGTGCGAAAAGTCTGCGAGACGTGGTCGATCTCGATCATGGCGGACGCCGGCCCGCGCGCCGGCGCTGGTTCAGTCCGCAGATCCCGCGATGGCACTACCTTCATTCCCGCTTTGCTTCCCGGCTTCATTCCGTTAACTGCGCGCCGGTCAAGATGCCCCGAGAGTTGCTTTGAAATCGGCTCGGGCTATCAAATCATGCCGGGCAAGCCGCAGCTAGGGGCCAGCGCCGGCAATTGGCCGAAAGTCGCTCCGGGTCATTGGTCGATTTGGCTTGTCCGCGGCGGCTCCGCCGGCATGGCTCATCCCTGCGCGAGCGCTTTGGCCCAGCTGAAATCGAAATGAGCGCTCAGCGCCTTCATCATGACGGTCGCCGCCAGCACGAAGACGATGCGCAGCAGCGTCTTCGTGGTGAAAATCCTTGCAAACAGCGTCATGAAACATGTTCCCCGATGACGCTGCTATAGGGCATCGCCATGCCTGATGCCAGCAGCTAGTCGAACCACGGCCACTCCGCAGCACCGTCATGGGTGACGGCGCCGCCGGGGGCCTGGCCGACCAGGCGGGCATATTTGGCGAGTGTTCCGGCACGGTGGCGCGGGGGTCGCTGTTTCCAGGCCTGCCGCCGCGCCGCGAATTCAGCGTCGTCGACCATGAGATCCATGCGGCGCGCGGCGGCGTCGATCCGGATGCGGTCGCCTTCGCGCACCAGCGCCAGCGGACCGCCGATAAAAGCTTCCGGCGAGACATAGCCGATGCACATCCCCCGCGTCGCGCCGGAAAAGCGGCCGTCGGTGATGAGCGCGACCTTCTCGCCCATGCCCTGCCCGTAGATCAGCGCGGTGACGCCGAGCATCTCGCGCATGCCGGGACCGCCGACCGGGCCTTCGTTGCGGATGACAAGAACATCGCCCGCGGCGTATTTCCGGTTGCGGACGGCGTCGACGCAATGTTCCTCGTCCTCGAACACCCGCGCCGTGCCGTCGAACACCA
>CALROE020000475.1:0-4030 GCA_943369715.1 Bradyrhizobium ivorense | reverse complement strand
GGTCAGCGTTTCCTTCAGCACCATCTGGTACCGATGGTTGTCTATCAGCTTGAAGCGCTGCAGGATCATGCCGATCGCCAGCGCCGCCTCGTGCATGGCGAAGCCGCGGCCGATACAGGCGCGCTGGCCATTGCCGAACGGCTTCCAGGCATTGACCGGACGCGCCGCCTCGGCCTCGCGGCTGAAATTCTCGGGATCGAAGGCATCGGGATTCGGCCCCCACACGCTGGGATCCCGATGCAGCGCCATCACCAGCACGGTGATAAACGTGTTCTTCTTGAGCTGATACTTGCCGCCGATGGTTTCATCCTTCAGCGGCGAGATGCCATAGGCTGGCGCCGGCGGCCACAGCCGCAGCGCCTCCTTCAGAATCTGCGTGATGTAGGTGAGCTGCGTGACCTGCTGATAGGTCGGCCGCGCGTCGATATCGGGGCCGAGCACCCGGTCGACCTCCTCATAGGCTTTCTTCAGCACCTCGGGATGCTTCAGCAGTGCGTAGAGCGTGCAGGACAACAGCCCGCTGGTGGTCTCGTGGCCCGCGATCAGGAAGGTATTGATCTGGTAGCGGATGTTGACGTCGTCGAGCTGTTCGCCGGTGGCGCGGTCGACGCCGGTCATCATGGCGCCGAGCATGTCCTTCTTGCCCTCGGCAGCCTCGGCGTTCTTGCGGCGCTCGGCGACGACCTCGTCGACCATCTTGTTCATGAAGGCGACGTCGGCGGCGAGATCGCGGCGGCGCTTCTGCAGCCACAGGTTCTCCAGCGGAATGCCGCGGGTCATCATGATGGTTTCCAGCGAGCGCACCAGCGATTCCACGAAGGGGTGATAATCGCGACGATAAAATGAGTTGAAGCGGTAGTCGAAGCCACACAGGCCGATGGTATCGAGCGTCAGCGCCGTCATGTCGTGCACGACGTCGATTTCCTCGTCGCCGTTCAGCCGCTCCCACTTCTTCACCAGCTGCTCGGCGATGTCGACCATGCTCGGATGGTAGGACTGCATGGCGCGGTTGCCGAACGGCGTCAGCAGGATGTTGTGCGCCTTGCTCCAGTTCGGCTCGGTGGTGTCGGCGGTGAACAGGCCGTCGCCGCCGATCGCGCGGACCCGGCGCAGCGCACCGCGCACCGCCTTGTCGAACCGCTTCTCGTCGCTGAGTTCGTCGATCAGATCGTGACCGGCGACGATCACCAGCGGCGCGCCCATCATGTCGAGCCAGAAGATCGGTCCGAGCTCCCTGGTCAGTCGCACCAGATGCTGCACCGGCGCATTGGCGTCCAGCGACAGCATGTTGCCGACCACCGGCTTCTTCGGCGGATGCGGGATCGGGCTCAGTTTGTTGGTCGACGCCATCGTGGTAGTTTCCCCTGCTCTCGATCTTTGTCCGACATTGCGAACTATCGTTTCGTCATTCCGGGATGGTCCGCAGGACCAGACCCGGAATCTCGAGATTCCGGGTTCGTCGCTGGCGCGACGCCCCGGAATGACTGCCCCTACCCAAACCGCTTCCTGCGCCATTCGATCAGCTTGGCGCTGACCTCGTCCGGCTTTTCCTGTTGTGTCCAGTGGCCGCTGTCGCGAACCAGGTATTTCTCGAGATCCGGGACGATCTTCTCCATGCCATCGGCGGCCGATGGCGGCAGCACCGCGTCATTTTCCGCCATGATCATCAGCGACGGCACGCGGACGGTATGGTCCAGTCCTTCGGAACGCTGCCAGTTGCGGGAGAAATTGCGGTACCAATTGATGCCGCCGGTGAACCCGGTCTTCGTGAACGCGTCGACGAACACCTTCTTTTCTTCCGGCGACAGGATCGGCGTGCGCGGATCGAATTTCGCGTCGTAGGCGGCGATCATCTGCGGAAAGGCCAGATTGGTCTTGGGCGATGCGCCGACGCCCGCGGTCGCCGGAGTTCCTGGTGCGTCGTCCTTGCGCGGCAATGGCTTGCGCATGAACGCGTCGAAGGTCTGCTCGACCCGGCTGCCGAAAATCCTGTCCGGCTCGCGCGCGGGGTCCTGGAACTGGACGATATACATGCTGTCGCCGAACCGTTGCCTGAACAGCTGGATCGGGTCGACCGGCAGGCGATCGTAATGTGGCGTGTTGACGCCGACCACGCCGGCGACGCGGCCGATATGGCGCAGCGGCATCTGCCAGACGATGAAGCCGCCCCAGTCGTGGCCGACGAAGATCGCCTTGTCGATTCCCAGATGATCGAGCAAGCCGACGAGATCGCCGGTCAAGTGCTCCATGTCGTAGGCCTCGACCGGCTCCGGCCGGTCGGTCGCGCCATAGCCGCGCTGGTCCGGCGCGATCACCCGGATGCCTGCCTCGCTCAGCGCCTTGATCTGGTGGCGCCAGGAAAACGCCATCTCCGGCCAGCCGTGGCAGAGGACGACCGGCGGCGTATCGGTCTTCGGGCCGGCTTCGTAGTAGCCCATGCGTATGCCATTGGTCTGGGCGAACTGCAGCGGCGGCATCTCTATCATCACTGGTGTCTCACTCTTACTCTGCTCCAGGGCTGCCAATCCAGGGCTTCAGCCTGTCGCGCTCTTGAGGTCGGCCGGCGGCGCGAACGCGGCCTGGAGGGCGGCGAACTCCCCGGGCAGCATGTCGCACAGAACCTGGACATGGGGAATGATGTTGGCGCCGGAGATGAAGCCGAAATCCAGCTGGTCGCGGTAGCTCTGCACGGTGATGTTGAGCGCGAGGCCATGGGTCGAGATCGAAACCGGGAAGATATGCAGCAATTCCGCGCCCGCCGCATAGAGCGTCTGGCGCGGACCCGGCACGTTGGAAACCGTGATGTTCGCCGCCGGCGGCAGCACGTCCGACAGGTTGGAGCGGCTGTACAGCAGCGCCAGGATCTGCACCAGGATCGGCGCGCCGAGCATCGAGATGTTGGATACCTGCGGCATCAGGGCGCGTAGCGGATGCGACATCTCCTTCGACTTGGTGGATTGCGCGATGATCGCTTCCAGCCGCGCCTTGGGGTCCTCGATATTGGTGGCGATCGAACAGATCATGCCGAACACCTGGTTGTTGGAGTCGGTGTTGCCCTCCTCGCGTAGCGAGATCGGCACCGCGGCGGTCATCGATTTGGTCGGCAGCGCGCCCTGCTGCAGCAGATAGCGCCTGACAACACCGGACGACAGCGCCAGCACCACGTCGTTGAGCTTGCCGCCGGATTGCTTGGCCAGCGCCTTGGCCTGGCTCAGCGAGATCGAGACGCCGGCAAAGCTGCGCTCCGACGAGATCGCCTTGTTCAGGATGGTCGACGGCGACACCATGCTGGCCATGCTGTCGCGTGACTTCGGATCGGAAATCTTGCCGACCACGTCGGAGACGCTCTTCAGCATGGTGGGAATGCCGGTTGCGAACTTCACCGCGCTTTCGATCTGGAACATGGCGTTGTCGAACAGGATCGATCCGAGATCGCTCTTGCCCGAGCGCGGCAGGTCGATGCTCTTCGGCGCGGCGGAGCCGTCGAACGGTTGGCGCCACAGCGCCTGGTAGGAATCGATCAAATTGGCGGCGATGTCGCGCGGCTCCTGCCCGGTCTTGGCCCGCGCCGTCGGCGGCTCGATCGTCCTTGGGATCGGCGTCACGTCGTAGATCATGTTGGTCAGCGCCGCACCGGCGCCGCCGTCGATACAGGCGTGATGCATCTTGGAATAGAGCCCGATCTCGTTGTCCTTCATGCCCTCGAAGACGTAGAACTCCCAGAGCGGACGGGCCCGATTGAGCAGCTTGGCGTGCATCCAGCCGACGATGCGCTCCAGCGTGGCGCGGTCGTGGGGCGCCGGAAGGCTGCCGCGGAAGATATGGCGGTCGATATCGAACTGGTCGTCCTCGACCCAGGAAGGATGGTCGATGTCGAGCGGCGCCTTTTCCAGGCGAGCCTTCAGGATCGGCGCGATGTGCAGCCGCGAGGCGATCATCGCCTTGAAGTCCTCGAAGAAGTCGCCCTTGTAGTCGTCAGGCAAGCGGAAGATCGCCATGCTCCCGACATGCATCGGCATCTCAGGCGTTT
>CALROE020000474.1:0-4032 GCA_943369715.1 Bradyrhizobium ivorense | reverse complement strand
CCGATGCTGTTGGTGGTCTGGATCGCGGCGCGCCGGCCCTTGCTGAACACGCCGCCGAACACGAGGTCATAGATCGGAGCCCAGCGGTCATAGGCCTGCTCGACCGTCTCGCGGTCGAAGTCCAATTGCCTGGTGTCGTCCAGTTTGATGATTTCTGCCATGGAAACTCCAACTCGTTTGTGATGATCGGCCGGTTGGCCGTGGACCGTTCAGCCTTGGACCGTTCAGCCTCGGACCGCGCTTCGGCCTGCCATGGGTCGGGCGGGTCGCAGCGAGCGGCTCGGTTGCAACGCGCTGAGATTGCCGATGAACTGCCTTGCGCTGTTTTCCCAGGAGCGCTCGAGCGCAAAACTGCGGCAGGCTTCACGGGACAGGCTCAGCGCGCCGATGCAAGCGCGGCGCAGGTCCGTATCGAGCGCACCAATGGGGTGGTCCGCGATCACGTCCAGCGGACCTGTGACCGGAAACGCCGCGACCGGCGTGCCGCACGCCAGCGCCTCGAGCTGAACGACGCCGAAAGTGTCGGTGAGGCTCGGGAACACAAAGACGTCCGCCGCCGCCAGGTGAGAGGTCAGATCGCTGCCGGTTTTCTCGCCGAGAAAGCGGGCCTTCGGATAACGGCGCTCCAGCTCCGCCTTCTGCGGCCCCTCCCCGATCACGACCTTCGATCCCGGCAGGTTAAGTGCGAGAAATGCCTCGAGGTTCTTTTCGACGGCGACGCGGCCGACCGTCATGAAGATGGGTCTCGGCAAATCAAGCTCGGCCGGATCGTCGGGCCGGAACAAATTGGTATCGACCCCGCGAGTCCAGCTGCCGAGCTTCCGGAACCCCTTGGCGTGGAGCTCCTGCCGGAGCGACGAGGTGGCGACCATCGTCATGGTGCCGGCGGCGTGGAAGTGCCGCAGCACCGCATAGCTCAGCCAGGCGGGAATGATCGAGCGGACCGCGATGTATTCCGGAAAGCGCGTCGTATAGGACGTCGTGAACGCCAGCTTGCGACGGCGGCAATAGGCGCGCACCGCCCATCCGACCGGCCCCTCGGTCGCGATATGAATGGCGTCCGGCGAGACCGCCTCGATCCTTCGGGCAATCTCGCGCCGGTTCGGCCAGGCCACCCGCAAGCCCGGATAGGTCGGCACCGCCATCGACGGAAACCCTTCCGGAGTCAGGAAGCGGATTTCGGCGCCGAGCGACGCCGCGCTGCGGGCCAACGAGGTTAACGTCCTGACGACACCGTTTACCTGCGGATGCCACGCGTCTGTCGCAATCAATATCCGCATGAAGGAAACCCCGGGGGCTTGCTGATTCTTGCCTCCCGACGTTCGGCCATGGATATTTCATGCGTGTGACGTCATCGATCCGCGACCGATCTTTTTCCGGCGGCGCCGAGGTTTTTCGTGTAGCGTGGGAGACAATGTCATCATCAGATCCCAGCGATACCCCCGACACCCCTCCCCGACGCCGCAAGCGGAAGGACTATTCGCTGCTGGTGCTGGCCGCGGGCATTTTCCTGTTCGGAGCCGCCGCAGCCGGGCTCTATTACATCCTGCAGCCCGTCACCCTGCGCATCGCGGTCGGCCCGGCCGGCAGCGAGGACCAGAAACTGGTGCAGGCGCTGGCGCAGACCTTTGCCCGGGACGGCAGCGCGGTGCGGCTGCAGCCGATCACCACCGACGGCGCGATCGAGAGCATCGCGTTGCTGGCGGGCAAGAAGGCGGACCTTGCGGTCGCGCGCGGCGATCTGGATTTGCCGGCCGACGCCCAGTCGGTTGCCATCCTGCGCAAGAACGTCGTGGTGCTGTGGTCGGTGGCCGGCCTGCCGGCCAAAGGCGCGAAGAAGCCGCCGGCCCCGAAGATCAAGGAGCTCGGCGACCTTCCAGGCCATCGCGTCGGCGTCATCGGCCGGACCAAGACCAACGTCACCATGCTGCGCGTGATCCTGACCGAATCCGGCGTCAATCCCGACAAGGTGGCGATCACCCAGTTCGCCACCAACCAGATCGCCGAGATGGCGCGCGATCCGACCATCGACGCTTTCATGGCGGTGGGTCCGCTCGACAGCAAGATCACCATCGAGGCAATCACCGCGACCGCGAAGGCGCGAGGCGAACCGAAATTCCTGCCGATCGAGGTCTCGGAGACGCTCGCGAAAAAGCACCCGCTCTACGAAGCCGAGGAAATCCCCGGCAGCACCTTCAGCCCGTTGCCCCCGAGGCCCGAGGACAAGATCGACACCGTCAGCGTCAACCATCTGATCGTCGCGCCGAAGTCGTTGTCGGATACCGCGGTCGGCGGCTTCGTCCGGCAATTGTTCACCGTGCGCCAGACGCTGGCCCGGGAAGTGCCCACGGCGGCCAAGATCGAGAAGCCGGATACCGACAAGGACGCGGCACTGCCGGCGCATCAGGGGGCCGCGGCCTATATCGACGGCAATGAACGCACCTTCCTGGAAAAATATACCGACTATGTCTGGGGCGCGATCCTGGTTCTCTCAGGCCTCGGGTCCGCCGGCGCCTGGCTGCGTCACTACTGGAAGCGGGATGAACGCGAACAATACAGCGAGCATCGCGACAATTTGCTCGCCATCATTTCCAGGGTGCGGCTGGCGGAAAACCCCGACGAACTGACCGCCATGCAAAACGAGGTCGACGGCGTACTGCGGGAAACGCTGGATTGCTACGACGACCAGGCGATCGAGGAAGGCGACCTCGCGGCGATCGGCCTCGTGCTCGACCAGTTCAATCATGCCGTCGCCGACCGGCGCATCGCCATCGGCCTCATCGCCCCCGAACCGGCGCGGATGCGGGCGCTGTAGTCCGGCGACGAAGCACCGGACGCACCATCCTGGCCCGGCGACGAGGCCCCCGGCCGACCCCCGCTACAAATGCTTGAAACAAATCGATAAAAACTTCGGCTGCGGGGTCGGGAACGGCTAACCGAAGGCCGCTTTGGCGGCCCATGAAACCGCGATGAAACAATTCTTAAGCCAACGAAACCAATTTGGCGACATTGTGCAAAGCTCCTGAAACGCTTGACAGGTATTGATCTGTGCAACGACGCGCCGGGGACACTGGCGCGCAGGGCGCTAAACAGGGGTCGATCATGTCCAACTCAGTCAGGCTGAATTCCCGCCTCGTTGCCGCAGCACTCGGTGCGCTGGCAATCGGCACATTCGCATTTTCCGGCTTCGCCGCGGCAGCGCCGGTGCAGCTGTTTCCCTTCATCATGAGCCCGCCGGTGCAATCGGCGCCGCCGGTGCAGGCCGCCCCCTCCGACGATGACGAAGGCACTGTGCGCGAGCTGCCGGCGCGCCTGAAGCGCCAGGTCGTCAACTACGCCACCCGCGAGGCGCCCGGCACCATCATCATCGATACGCCCAACACCTATCTCTATTATGTGCTCGGCGGCGGACAGGCGATCCGCTACGGCATCGGCGTCGGCCGCGAGGGCTTCACCTGGTCGGGCGTGCAGACCGTCACCAGGAAGGCGGAATGGCCGGATTGGACCCCGCCCGCCGAAATGATCGCGCGCCAGCCCTATCTGCCGCGCTACATGGCCGGCGGCCCCGGCAACCCGCTCGGCGCCCGCGCCATGTATCTCGGCGGCACCATCTATCGCATCCACGGCACCAACGCGCCGCACACCATCGGCACCCACGTCTCCTCGGGCTGCCTGCGCCTGACCAACGAAGACGTCACCGACCTCTACTCCCGCGTCAACGTCGGCACCAAGGTGATCGTGCTGCCGATGGACCGCCGCGCCGACAACATGAGCGGCAAACGCGGCTGAATTTTTCGATGCTCGGATGATCTGAAAAATGGCGCGGTCTCCGCGCCATTTTTTGTTTGAATCGTAGGGTGGGCAAAGGCGCGCTCTTCGCGCCGTGCCCACCATCTTCATAAGGAGGTCGCGATGCGACCACCTTTACGCCGATAACCTATTGGTGGGCACGCTGCGCTTTGCCCACCCTACGCGACTGCCGCCCTAGCGCCCCCCCCACCCGCCCTGTAAACTCCGCCGCTGAACAGTCCG
>CALROE020000473.1:0-4032 GCA_943369715.1 Bradyrhizobium ivorense | reverse complement strand
CCTGATCGACAACAACACCGTTACGCAGAACTCCACTCAAGGCGTGGCGCGCGGCATTTTCGTCGATACACCCGACGCCAACACGACTCCGAACTATGATGTTACTGTCAGCAACAATACGGTCCACGTAATGGACAACGTTGCCGGCGTTAACGGCATTGCCGTTCAGGCTCGCCGCGGCACGATGGATGCCTCCATTTTTGGCAACCATGTCGACTTTCCCAATGGGACACCCGCTGGGGTCGTGGGAATTCGCGAACGCCAGGCCAACACCGACGGTGCTCCGACCGCACCCACCGCCACGATCCAGCGCAACGGCAGCGTATCGGGGACAGCAGCCGGGGTGCTTGCCGACAACAATCCGGGCAATACGGTTGAAATCCTGGGCACAGTCACAATCGTGCCGAACGGCACCGTTCAGCTTCCCGCCACGCCTCCATTGCCGCTGTTCGCCGCGCCCGGCGGGGTGGCGAGTTCAACCGGCTCGCCGGGCGTGATCCATCTGACTCAGGCGCAGCTCGACTCCGTCGTTACCGCAGCGATCGCGCAATGGAAGGCCGCCGGCGCCTCGGACGCGCAAGTGGCGATGCTCTCGTCGGTTGTCTTCACCGTGGACGACCTTGCCGGCACCGCTATCGGCGAGCAGACGCGTGGCCACATCGCCATTGATACCGATGCGGCCGGCCACGGCTGGTTCGTCGATTCCACGCCCTTGGACAATTCCGAATTCGCCCACGCCGCCAATGCCGCCGGCACCGACTTGTTCACCGTTCCATCCAGCGCAGCGGCGGGTCATATCGACCTCCTCACCGCCGTCGTCCATGAGATGGGCCACCAGCTTGGGTTGCCGCACAGCACCGAAGCGGGTGACGTGATGGCCGATATGCTGGTCGACGGCGAACGCCGGCTGGCCGATGCGGCGGATGTGGCGCTGGCTAACCCCGGCCTGGCGCAGGCACCCCTGGCGCCAGTCATCCGCGGCACCGCCGGCAATGACACCATCGATGCCGGTCATGGCGGCAATATTCTGGTCGGATTGGGCGGCGCCGACAATTTCGTGTTCACGAATATCCCAGTCGGCACTTCGGCGTCTCAGCCGATCACCCATGTTGCGGACTACCACTTCGCCGAGGGCGACTTCTTCGATTTCTCCGCACTGACGGCGCCATTCCATGGATCGAACGCGAACGACGCATTCGTGGTCCGTGCGGTGGAAGATGCAGGCGGCACTTTCGCCACGCTGCAGGTCAACACCGCCAACGTCAGCTGGGGCACCAAACTCGGTCCAACCTGGACGGATGTCGCGCAGATTGACGGCGCGCACGCCGGCGACGTCATCAACGTGCTGATCGACAATCACGGAGTTCATCGCGCGCAAGTTCACGTCGATCTGCTGGTGTAAGAGCGAACGGCTTCGCCACTTTGGCGCTGCACAATGGTTGAGCCCCGCGGTCCGCACCGCGGGATGATTGCGGTCTTTGTCAGGCACCCCCGCGCGCGCCGGCTGTGCCATATTCACATAGCCGAATTCTTTAACGCAGATTCATATCGACTTAACGATGTATTTCGGCATAATGATATCCTCAGGTAGAAACGCGGGGTTGCCATGGCTGAACCGTTTCTTTCAGAAATCAGGCTGATGTCGTTCGGCTTTGCGCCCAAGGGCTGGGCGACCTGCGATGGGCAGTTGATGCCCATCAATCAAAATCAAGCATTATTCTCGCTGCTTGGAACGACGTATGGCGGCGATGGGCGCGTTACCTTCGCGCTGCCCGATCTGCGCGGGCGGGTGCCGATCCACACCGGCGGACAGGGCGGCCATACGCTCGGCGAGAGGGGCGGCGAGCAGGCCCACACGCTCTCGATTGCAGAGATGCCAATGCATACGCATTTCGCATCGGCCTCGAATTCGCCTGCGAACGCTATTACTCCGACGAATTCGCTCCTGCTTGCCCAGGGCGGATTCGAGATTTATCACGCACCGACAAACCTCGGCACCATGATCGCCGGCTCGATTGGCAATGTCGGCGGCTCGCAAGCGCACCTCAACATGCAGCCCTTTCTGACCATCAATTTCAGCATCGCCCTGCAGGGCATCTTCCCGTCGCGGAACTGAGGAGGCGCGTTCGTGGCACAGCCTTATGTGGGTGAAATTCGCATGTTCGCCGGCAACTTCGCGCCGGCCGGCTGGAATTTCTGCGACGGTTCGCTTCTTGCGATCTCCGAGAACGAAACCCTCTTTCAGCTGATCGGCACCACCTATGGCGGAGACGGGGAGAGCACCTTCGCGGTGCCGGACCTGCGCGGCCGTGTTCCGATCCATATGGGGGGAGGCTTCATATTGGGCGAGCCTGGAGGCGTCGAGACGGTGACCCTGACCGTGCAGCAGATTCCGTCGCACCCGCACCCCCTGCTCGCGTCGGCAGACACCGGGACCACGCTGAACCCCGGGAACAATGTTGTCGGGGCGACACTCACTGCCACGCCGTACTTCAAGGCTGCGCCAGCCAATCCGCTCTTGTCTCAATCCGTCTCTTCCGTCGGAGGCAACCAGCCGCACGAGAATTTTCAACCCTATCTCTGCGTCGATTTCATCATCTCGCTGTTCGGCATCTTTCCGAGCCCGACCTAGGAGCACGCAATGGCCGACCCATTCGTCGCGGAGATCCGCATCTTCCCGTTCAACTTTCCGCCCAGGGGCTGGGCCTTCTGCGACGGACAGCTCTTGCCGTTGTCGCAGAACACCGCGCTGTTCTCGCTACTCGGCACCACCTATGGCGGCAACGGCAAGAGCAACTTCGCGCTGCCCGACATGCAGGGAAATGCGCCGATGCATCCGGGCCAGGGACCCGGCCTCTCACTGCATGATCTCGGCGAAATCGGCGGCTCGGAGACGGTAACCCTGCTTCAGAGCGAGATGCCGGCGCACAGCCATGCGTGGAACGTGCAGGCCGGAGATCCAGGCGAGGACCGGACACCCATCGGCGAGGCGCTGGCCCGCAGCGTTGGCGGAAATCTGTACGGTCCGGCTGTCAATCTGGTGACAATGGCTCCGCAAGCCCTCGCCCCCGCCGGCGGCGACCAGTCGCATAACAACATGATGCCCTACCTCACTTTGAATTTCTGCATCGCCCTGCAGGGCGTCTTCCCGCCGCGAACCTGAGCGATCCCGAATGGACGTAGCGGCGGCGATCCCGTTCGACTGGACGCGCGCGGCGAGTTCAGGTCTCGGCTTCCGCCGCCTTGCCGAAAGCGATCTTCCGTTCCTCGCGCGGCTCTACGCCTCGACCCGCGCCGAGGAACTGGCCGTCACCGGCTGGTCCGACGAGCACAAGGCCGCCTTCCTGGAAGCGCAGTTCCAGGCCCAGCACGCGCATTACCAGCGGTATTATCCCGACGCCGACTGGCTGGTGACGATGCGTGGCGGCGAGGACATCGGCCGCCTCTATCTCGATCGCTGGCCCACCCAGCACCGCATCATCGACATCGCCTTCCTGCCGGAGCATCGCGGCAAGGGGCTCGGCGAGGCGCTGCTGCGCGACCTGATGGACGAAGCCACAGCCTGCGGCAAGGCGGTGTCGATCCATGTCGAGAAGTTCAACCCGGCGATGCGGCTGTACCGCCGTCTCGGATTCGAGACCGTGGAGGACAAGGGCGTCTACGATTTGATGCACAGGTCCGCCGCGAAGGGCTGACCCGCGCCGCGCCGCGTCAGGTGAACACCGCGTGGTAGCCGTTGCCGCCCGGCACCGGCCCGACCGGCACCAGGAAGATTTCCAGCGTGCCGAGCGCAGGGTGCCGGACCGGATAGATCGCCTGCGGCAGGAAGGGACCGGCGGGAGCGACGAACAGCAGCGAAAACGCCCCGCCTTCGCGAATCGCCTGCCCGAAGGATTCGGTCTTCGCCAGCGTCAGCGGCACCGTCCCGGCCGGCGAGCCCCCCATCTCGAACACGGCATTGAGATGCGGCTCGAAATCGTCGATGCTCAGGGTCGCGATATCGGGCGATGATGCCATTGCGGTATCCCTTTG
>CALROE020000472.1:0-4034 GCA_943369715.1 Bradyrhizobium ivorense | reverse complement strand
CATTACGGTCGGCGTCAGCCTGAAGCTCGCATTGTTCCCGCTCCACGCCTGGCTGCCGAACGCCTATGCCTATGCGCCGTCCTGGGTGACTGCCTTCTTGTCCGCCACCGCAACCAAGGTCGCGATCTACCTGCTGGTGCGCTTCTTCTTCTCGATCTTCGGCATTGCGATCGACTTCCGCGATCTGCCGGTCACCGAAATCGTCATCGTGCTGTCGGTCGCGGCCATGTTCATCGCCTCGCTGATCGCGGTGTTCCAGACCGATCTGAAACGCATGCTGGCCTATTCCTCGGTCGCCCAGATCGGTTACATCACGCTCGGCATCGGGCTCGCCAACCAGGCCGGACTGACCGGCGGGCTGGTCCACGTCGTCAATCACGCGCTGATGAAGGCGGCGCTGTTTCTCGCGGTCGGCGCGATCTTCCTCCGCGTCGGCACGGTGCGGCTTTCGGATCTGGCCGGCATCGGCCGCAAAATGCCGCTCACCATGACCGCCTTCACGGTCGCGTGTTTCGGGCTCGTCGGCACGCCCGGCACGTCCGGTTTCATTTCCAAATGGTACCTGGCGCTTGGTGCGTTCGACAAAGGGTGGTGGGTGCTGGTCTTCCTGCTCGTGGGTAGCTCGCTGATCGCGCTCGTCTATGTCGGCCGCGTTCTCGAAGTCGTCTGGCTGCGCGAGCCTTCGGCTGCAATAGCCAATGCGAGCGATCCGCCGCTGTCCATGCTGCTGCCGATCGTCGTGCTGGCCGCCGCCACGGTCTATTTCGGCCTCGACACCGCCTGGACCGCGGGCATCGCCGGCACGGCGGCCAAGGACCTGCTCGGGGGGCTTCGATGACGGCAGCGCTGTCGACCGAGAGCCTCGTCGCCATGGCTGTGCTGACGCCGTTGGTCGGCGCGCTCCTGATTCCGCTGTTTGGCAAGTCTCCGAACCTGCGCGAGACGGTGACGTTGGCGACGGCGGGGGTACTGTGCCTGTTCACGTTCAGCCTGCTCGGGCCGGTGCTCGATGGCGCCAGGCCGGAACTGCAGATCCTGCGGGTCGTCCCGGGCCTCGACCTCGCGTTCAAGGTCGAACCGCTCGGCATGCTGTTCGCGCTGGTCGCCGCCTCATTGTGGGTCGTCAACTCGATCTACTCGATCGGCTATATGCGCGCCAACGACGAGCCGCGCCAGACCACATTCTACGTCTGCTTTGCCGTGGCGCTCGGCAGCACGATCGGGATCGCGTTCGCCAAGAACCTGTTCACCTTGTTCCTGTTCTACGAGGCGTTGACGCTCTCGACCTATCCGCTGGTGACGCACAAGCGGAACGAGGAGGCTGTTCGCGCCGGCCGCCTCTATCTTCTGCTGCTGCTCGGCACGTCGCTGCTGTTATTGCTGCCAGCGATCATCGCCACCTGGGCCATCGCCGGCACGCTCGATTTCACGCCGGGCGGCATCCTCGCCGGCAAGGCCGGCGTCCCCGTGATCGCCGTGCTGCTCGCGCTCTACGTTTTTGGCATCGGCAAAGCGGCGGTGATGCCGCTACATTTCTGGCTGCCGGCGGCAATGGTGGCGCCGACGCCGGTCAGCGCATTGCTGCACGCCGTGGCGGTGGTCAAGGCCGGCGTCTTCACGGTGGTGAAGGTGGCGGTGTTCGTTTTCGGCGTCGATAATCTGAGCTCATTAGGGCAATCGGCATGGTTGACGGCTGTTGCGGGGACGACGGTCATCGCGGCGTCCATCGTGGCGCTGCGACAGGACAACCTCAAACGCAGGCTCGCCTATTCGACCATCTCGCAGCTCTCCTATGTCGTGCTCGGCGTCGCGATCCTGGCGCCGATCTCCCTGACCGGCGCCGCGATGCATATCGCCGCCCACGCCTTCAGCAAGATCACCCTGTTCTTCGCGGCGGGGTCGATCTACACCGCTGCGCACCTGACCGAGGTGAGCCAGCTGGACGGCATCGGCCGGCGTATGCCGTGGACCATGGCGGCCTTCACGATCGGCGCGCTTGGCATGATCGGCATTCCGCCGACGGCCGGCTTTCTCGGCAAATGGTTCATTCTCACCGGGGCGATGCAAACGGCCAACTGGCTGGCCGTATCCGTCATCATCGTGAGCACGTTGCTCAACGCCGGCTATTTCCTGCCGATCGTTTTCCGCGCATTCTTTCGCGAGCCGCCGGACGACGGGCATGGACCCGCGCACGGCGAGGCGCCGTGGCCGATGGTGCTGGCGCTGACCACGACGGCGGCCGGATCGATGCTGATGTTCTTCCTGCCCGGCATTCCCTATGCGCTGGCAACACTTATGATGGGGCGTTAAGTCATGGACGACCACTGGCTTACCCGCGCAAGCACGATCAAGCGGCTCTGGATCGGATCGGTCATCGTGCTGGCGGCGACCGTGTTGATGGATCTCGCGATCAACCATCACCCGCATTTCGGGCTGGACGGCACATTCGGCTTCGGCGCCTGGTTCGGTTTCGCGACCTGCGTCGCCATGATCGTGTTTGCCAAGGCGCTTGGTGCCATCCTGAAGCGGCCGGACACCTATTATGACAGCTAGCGTCCTTCCGCCAGCCATCGTGCTGATCATCGGCGGCTTGGTCCTGCCGATGTTGCCTGTCCGGCTGCGCGGCTTCACGATTCTCGCGATGCCGCTGGTGACGCTGTTCCTGGTTTGGCAGGTCCCCGACGGAGCGGCGCTGCGGATGCCGTTCCTTGGCTACGAGCTGACGCTGGTCAAGGGCGATGCGCTGTCCCGCCTGTTCGCGACGGTGTTTGCCGTCATGGCGTTCGCCGGCGGTCTGTTCGCGCTCAACCAGAATCGCGTGGTCGAGCTGGCGGCGGCCTTTTGCTACGCCGGCAGCGCCATCGGCGTGGTGTTCGCGGGCGACCTGATCAGCCTGTTTATTTTCTGGGAGCTGATGGCGATCGCTTCCACCCTAGTGGTGTGGAGCGCGGGGCCGTCCGCGCGTGGGCCGGGATTGAGATACGCCGCGATCCATCTGCTCGGCGGGGTCCTGCTGATGGCCGGCATCGCCGGCGAGGTCGCTTCGACCGGCTCGCTGGCGCTCGGCAAGCTCGAACTCGACAGCCTGTCACGAGGCCTGATCCTCGCCGGGTTCCTGATCAACGCAGGCGCCTGGCCGCTTTCGTCCTGGTTGCCCGACGCCTATCCCGAGAGTTCGTGGAGCGGCATGGTGTTCCTTTCGGCCTTCACCACCAAGGCCGCGGTCTATGTACTGCTGCGCTGCTTTCCGGGCACGGAACTGCTGATCTATGTCGGACTGTTCATGGTGTTCTACGGGATCGTATACGCGATCCTCGAAAACGACATGCGCCGCATCCTGGCGTACAGCATCGTGAACCAGGTGGGATTCATGGTGACCGGCATCGGCATCGGCACCGAACTGGCGCTCAATGGCGCCGCCGCGCACGCCTTCACGCACATCATCTACAAGGCGCTGCTGCTGATGTCGGCAGGATCGGTTCTCTACATGACCGGCAAGCGCAAATGCACCGAACTCGGCGGGCTGTTTCGCACCATGCCGCTCACGACCGTTTGCGGCATCGTCGGCGCGCTGTCGATATCGTCGTTTCCCCTGACGTCGGGCTTCGTCTCGAAATCGATGATCTCGGACGCCGCGGGCATCCAGCAGCTGGAAATGGTGTGGTATCTGCTCGCCGCCGCTTCGGCCGGCGTTTTCCTGCACGCCGGCATCAAGTTTCCATGGTTCGTGTTCTTCCAGAAAGATTCAGGACTGCGGCCGGCCGATCCGCCCTGGAACATGCGGGCCGCCATGGTCCTGTGTGCGGCGCTGTGCATCGGCATCGGTGTCCTGCCTGGGCCGCTTTACGCTATCTTGCCGTATCCGGTAACCTATGTTCCCTATACTCCGAGCCACGTGGTTTTCTATCTGCAACTGCTGTTGTTCTCCGGTCTCGCATTTTTTCTGATGCTTGACTGGCTGAAGCGGACGCTGACGATCACGCTCGACGTTGACTGGCTATACCGAAGGCTCGGTCTGGCGCTGGCTCAGAACC
>CALROE020000471.1:0-4047 GCA_943369715.1 Bradyrhizobium ivorense | reverse complement strand
GTCCCAGGCCGCTTCCGTGGCCTTGGCAAAGGTCTGGTCGAGCAGGATACCGGCATTGTTGACCAGGATATCGGCGCGCCCAAAATGCTTGATGGCGTCGTCGAACACCGACTGGCCGCCGGCCATGGTCGAGATATCGGCGCCATTGGCGACCGCGCGGCCGCCCTCGGCCTTGATCGCGTCGACCACCTTCTGCGCCATCGATGTGTCGCCGCCTGAGCCGTCGCGGGGGCCGCCGAGGTCGTTGACCACGACCGCCGCACCTTCGCGCGCGAACAGTTTGGCGTAGGCCTCACCGAGCCCGCCGCCCGCGCCGGTGATGATGGCAACCTTGCCGTCGAGTAATCCCATGTGTTTGCTCCCTCATGTCAGTTGCCGTCATTCCGGGGCGCGCGTGAGCGCGAACCCGGAATCTCGAGATTCCAGGTCTGGTCCTTCGGACCATCCCGGAATGACGGAAGAATTAGCCCAGCACGGTCCGGCCGCTCTTGATGACGGTGACGTTGCGTGACTTCACTCTGGCTTCGAACGAAATCACGTTGCCGTCCTTCCACATCTCCATGGTCACGGTCTCGCCGGGATAGACCGGCGAGGAGAACCGCACCGCGTGCTGCCTGAAGGCGCCGGCATCGTAGTCGGCATAGGTCTGCAACACACCGCGGCAGGTGATGCCGTAGGTGCACATGCCGTGCAGGATCGGCGCCGGGAAGCCGGCGCGTTTGGCGAATTCGGGATCGCTGTGCAGCGGATTGCGGTCGCCGCAGAGGCGATAGACCAGCGCCTGATCCGGACGGGTGGTGATGTCGATGGTCTTGTCAGGCGCACGCGTCGGCATCGTGTGCGGTTCGGGCTGTCCGCCGGACGGCCCGCCGAAGCCGCCGTCGCCGCGCGCGAAACGCGAAGCCACCAGGGTGGCCAGCGGCTCGCCCTTGTCATCGCGCAACACGGTCTTGTGGCGGATCACAGCGCCCTTGTCCTTGCCCTTGTCGAAGACGTCGAGCACGCTGGAATCGGCGGTGATGTTGGCGGCGGTGGCGAGCGGCTTGTGAAAGGTGATGTCGCGTTCGCCGTCGACCACCATGACGCGGTTGAGATTCATCTCGCCGGGCCCGGCGCCCCAGGCCGCGACCGAGGCGAAGGTCGGCACCACCTTGAGCGGACGCGGTATGGCGGTGGCTTCGTTGACGAAAGCCAGCTCCTTCTCGTCCATGGGATCGGCGCCCATCCCGATGCCATAGGCGTACAGCATCACTTCGCGGTCGGTGTAGGAATACTTCTGGCCGAGATTTTTCAGCGCCATCAGCTGGTCGTAGTTGATCGGCATTTTGTTGGCTCTCCCCGAATTTATTTTCTTGTCGTCGCATCAACCTCGGCTGTCACCCCCCGCGAAGGCGGGGGGCCCAGTATTCCAGAGACGCCAGCGTTAGAACCGAGAGGCCGCGGCGTACTGGGTCCCCGCTTTCGCGGGGACGACAACCTTTTGTTTGGCGCGCATCATGCGCAAGCTTATACCGGCGTGAAGAACGGCAGCGGTGCGCCGTCGGTCGGCTTGAATACGACCTTGACCTTCTGCCCGATCTTGAGCTTCTCCAGTTCGCAATCGACGAAGTTGGTCTGCACCGACGGGCCTTCCTTCAGCGTGACGTAACCGATCGCATAGGGCCCGGTCGGGGATTTGCGCATCAGGCTTAAGGTGTAGATCTCGCCCTCGCCCGAGCTTTCTTCCCACACCGTCTTGTCGGAGAAACAGAACGGGCAGATCGAGCGCGGAAAGTAATGCGGCTCGCCGCAGGCGGTGCAGCGCTTGATCAGGAACTTGCCCTGCTTGGCGGCTTCCCAGAACGGCGCGGTTTCGGGATTGCCCTGCGGCGCCGGATATTTCTTGGCTTCAGCCATTATGCACGCTCCAGGATGCAGGTTGAGGCGGCGTGACGCACGCCGAGCAGGCCGCCGGTGCCGTGGGCGATGGCGAGATCGCAGTTCGGCACCTGGACTTTCGGATGCGCTTCGCCGCGCAGCTGCCTGACGGCTTCGATGATCTTGGTCATGCCGCCGCGATTCACCGGATGATTGCTGCAGAGCCCGCCGCCGTCGGTGTTGAACGGCAGCTTGCCGACGCCGGAAATCAGATTGCCGTCGGAGACGAACTTGCCGCCCTCGCCCTTCTTGCAGAAGCCGAGGTCTTCCAGCTGCATCAGTACCGTGATGGTGAAGCTGTCGTAGATCGATGCGTATTTGATGTCTTTCGGCGTCACGCCGGCTTCCTCGAACGCGCGCGGGCCGGACCAGACGCCGGCGGAATAAGTGAGATCGAGATCCTTGCCGCCGCGCGGGCCCTTCATCGCCTCGCCATGGCCGATCAGCCGCACCAGCGGCTTCTTCAGGCTTTTGGCGATTTCGGGTGTGGTGACGATCAAAGCGCCGCCGCCGTCGGAGACGACGCAGCAGTCCATCCGGTGCAGCGGATCGGAGATCAGCGGCGAGTTCAGCACGTCCTCGACGGTGACGACGTCCTTCAGCATCGCATGCGGATTCCATTGTGCATGATGCGATGCAGCGACCTTGATCCAGGCCAGCTGCTCGCTGGTGGTGCCGTAGTCGTGCATGTGGCGCATGGCACACATGCCGTAAGCGTTGTGGGTGGTGGCCCCATACGCCGTCTCGAAATCGGCCTCGGCGCCCTGCGCCCGCGGCGGCATCGCCCCGGTGCGCGGCTTGCCGGCCAGTGTGATCAGCGCGATCGAGCACTTGCCGGCCGCGATGGCCTCGGCGGCGTGGCCGAGATGGATCAGATAGGAGCAGCCACCGGTCTCGGTGGAATCCATGTGGCGGACCCGAAGACCGAGGTAATCCACCATCGGCCACAGCCCGCCGGGGGCGTCGCCGGCGCAGAAATAGCCGTCGATATCGGCCTTGGTCAGGCCGGCGTCTTCAATGGCGCCCTTGGCGACTTCGGCATGCAGTTGCGCGGTGGACTTGTCGGGTGCGTGCCGGGTCGGATGCTCGTAGATCCCGGCAATGTAGGCCTTGCCCTTGATGGTCAATAAAACTCTCCGCTGGTGTTTCTTCCCAGCGGATGTCTTCGCGCGTCAGACCCGCGTTGGCAAGCGCCCGAAAGCGCAAGGCCCTATTCCGCCGCGATCTGCCGCGGCGCCGGCGGCGGGTTGACCAGATCCCGGGTTAATTCCGCATAGCGGATTTTGGCCGCCTGCACCGCCTTCTCCTTCACCGGCCCGTAGCCGCGGATGCGGTCGGGCAGCGAGAGAATTTCGATCGCGGTATCGAGCGTGACCGGGGACAGCAGGCCGAGCACGGTGGCGACGTCCTTCTCGTAAGAGGCGATCAGCTCGCGTTCGAGCTTGCGGTCGGGGCTGTGGCCGAAGATGTCGAAGGCGGTGCCGCGCAGGCCCTTCAGTTTCGCCAGCATACGGAAGACAGGCATCATCCACGCGCCAAACGCGCGCTTCTTCGGCCGGCCCAGCGCGTCCTTGCCTCCGCCGAGGATCGGCGGCGCCAGATTGAAGTTGAACTTGAAGTCGCCGTCGAACTTGTCGCGCAGCTGCTTTTCGAACCGGCCGTCGGTGAACAGCCGCGCCACTTCATACTCGTCCTTGTAGGCCAGCAGTTTTGCGTAGTTGATCGCAACCGCGCGCGGCAAGGCTTCGCCATAACCGCCGTCGAGCGCGGCGTTGCGTACCTTCGCCACCAGCTTGCGATAGCGGTCGGCGAGCTTGCCGTCCTGGTAGTCGGTCAGCAGCGCACTGCGATGGGCGATGATCTCGTCGAGCGACATCTCATCCTGCGTCTTCGCCGCCACGGTGTCGTCCTTGCCCTTCATCATCGCCACCAGCCGCGCCGGATCGGCGGCGGCCAGACGGCCCAGCTGGAACGCCTGGGTGTTCATCTTGATGGCGACGCCGTTGACCTCGATCGCCTGCTCGATCGATTTCGCCGACAAGGGCAGCAGACCCTTCTGATAGGCATAGCCCATCATCATCATGTTGGTGGCGATGGAATCGCCGAGCAGCACTTCGGCGGGCTTTGTAA
>CALROE020000470.1:0-4048 GCA_943369715.1 Bradyrhizobium ivorense | reverse complement strand
CCTGACGTCACGAACACGCTGCCGTCAACGATGAAGAGATTCTTCACGTCATGCGAACGGCCCCATTCGTTGACCACGGAGCGCGCGGGATCGGTGCCCATCCGCGCCGTGCCGAGCAGATGCCAGCCGCCCCAGGGAATCGGGTTGTTCATGCAGATGTCGGTCGCACCCGCAGCTTCGAGAATCTCGCGGCCGCGCGCCAGTCCATGATCCATCATCTTCCGGCTGTTCTCGCTGATCGTGTAGTCGATCTTCGGCGCAGGAATGCCGTGACTGTCCTTCAGCACTGGATCGAGCGTGACGCGGTTGTGCTCCTCAGGCAGATCCTCGCAGATCGCGGAGACCGCGAGACGATGGCCGTTGAGTTTGCGAAACACGCGGTGATGGTCCGCGCCCCACGGCAGGATGCCCTTCTGCTCGCTTGCGACCGCTTCGAACACTGGCCCGGCACCACGGCCGAACTGGATGCCATAGCCGCGGACGAAGCCGCGCGAGAGATCCGTGTCGTAGAACTCCTTGCTCCACAGACAGGTCGGCGGCGCGCGGTTAGAGTCGGTCGGCTCCTTCACGAAGCCGTAGATCTGCGCATAGGGATGGAACATCAGGTTCTTGCCGACCAGGCCGGACGAATTGGCCAGCCCGTTCGGGAAACGGCCGGAGACCGAATTCAGCAGCAGCCGCGGCGTCCCAACGCCATTACAGGCGATGATGACGACCTCGGCCGGCTGGAATTGCTCGACACCATCCTTGTCGTAGTAGACGACGCCCGAGGCCATGCCATGCTCGTTGGTCAGGATTTCGCGCACGCGGCAATGGGTCTTGACCTCGACGCCCGCGCGGATCGCGTGCGGCCAATAGGTGATGTCAGTCGAGGCTTTCGCGCCCTGCGCGCAGGCTGGCGTGCAATGGCCGAGATTGATGCAGCGCGCCCTGCCGTCGTAATCCATCGTCGCGACCGTGGTGTCCGACGGCCACCAGTGCCAGCCGAGCTTGTTCATGGCGTTGCCGATAAGCGGACCGGAGAGTCCGAGCGGCTGCGGCGGCATCGGCGGGTGCGTCAGCGGCGAAAGCGGATCGCCCGACAGGCCCGATACGCCCATCATCCGGTCGTTCTCTTCGAAGAACGGGGTGAGCGCGTCGTAATCGATCGGCCAGTCGTCAGCGACGCCGTCGAGCGTCTTCACCTTGAAGTCGCTTGGATGAAGCCGCGGCCAATGCGCGGTATACATCACCGTCGAGCCGCCAACGCCGTTGAAGTTCACGACCTTGATCGGCGAGTTGTCGTCGTTGATCGGATAGTCCTCGGGCCGGCCGCGGACGTTCGGGCTGGTCGACCAGTCGCCGTAGAACTTCGCCTCCCAGTCGCGGCCGGTGCTAGGATATTCCGCAGGATTCATCCATCCGCCCTGGTCGAGGCAGAGGATGTGCATCTTGGTTTCGGCAAGGCTCCAGGCCACGGCGGCGCCGGACGCACCGGCGCCGATGATCAGGACGTCAACGGGATCGTGCTTCATTCTTGTTCCTTGACCGCTACTCTCCAGATGACTCCCGAAATGGCTTGGATATTCGTGTTTTTCCGGCCTTCCCGCAAGACAGAAACGAGGTTCGGACGGCTGCTGTTAACTCAGGGAGCCCGAACGTAGTCAATAGCGGACATCGACTAAACATCCCGACGATGGTGCTGAGGCGAGGGCCTAATCCAACCCGCGCACGAGGCGGAGCAACTCCCGCATGTAGCGCGATGCCTCGGTGACCTCCTTCGTTCGGCCGCCATGCCGGAAATTGCCGTTCCTTTTCCCTTCCGGTGCGTTACCGCGCACACCGTGCATCCGGCAAACGCGATAACTGCCGACCGCTGGTGATCGGCAGGGCAGGCCGGTGCGTTTTGATTTAGCACGGCACCCGGGAGCGGCGTACGGACCAACCCAGACCGGTCTGACGATGTCCGTTGTCCGGGGTAAGGCAGAAGTCGTGTTTCGGGGCCATCAGGGCCGGCTTTGACCGAGAGCGGACATTGGCCGCTTGGACCTGTGCTTTAAAAGCCCTACGCTGGGGTTGAGAGCATTGGGGGCCAGATTGGGTATGAAGCGGCGCGAGTTTGTTGCGGGATTGGCATTGCCGTTGGGAGCACGGCCGGTCCATCCCATTCTGCAGCTACCACCTGCGTGAGACGCCCGATCTTCATGTGCTAAAGGGCGACGGCTGGAGGAGCGCGTGCAGATGCCAGCAAGATTGGCCTCTCAACCACCGTCCGGGCGCTGCCCAAGATTATGGTGGCTGTCCGAATTGCCATCCGCCTTGCAGGGGACCGAGAATACGACGAATATTCAAATCGCTGCATCAGTCATCTGGGGAATCCCGGACTAAACGCTTCCGAACGTCGAGAGGACCCGCATGCAAGATACCGTTGCAGAAACCCGCGCCGTTGCGGTGCCGAGCCATCCGCTGGACCCATTGACGCCAGGCGAGATCCGTCGCGCCGCTGCCTCGGTGCGGGCAGCGCACGATCTCGGGGTGGGCATGATGTTCGAGACCATCAGCCTGCACGAACCGGACAAGAGCTTAGTGCGCAGCGCCGGGCCGGGGGCGACCTCTACGCGCGAAGCCTTCGTATGTGCTTTCGACCGCACCAATGGCAAAGTCTGGGAGGCTCGGGTCGATCTCATTGCGGATCAGGTCGTCGATTGGCGGCATGTGCCCGGCGTTCGGCCACGTATCCTGCTCGATGACATCCCTCTGGTGGGAGAGGTAGCCCGAGCCGATCCGCGTTTTCGATCGGCACTGGCCAAACGCGGCATTACCGACATAGAAAATGTCCAGGTCGATCCCTGGTCTGCAGGCAACTATGGCCTGCCAGATGAAGAGGGCCGGCGGCTCTCGCATACGTTCTGCTGGTACCGGAACGAGAAGAATGACAACGGCTATGCTCATCCGATCGAGGGACTTTGTGCCGTGATCGATCTGGACCGGAAGGAGGTTCTTCGCGTCGACGATTATGGTGTGGCTGAAGTCCCAATGCAGAGCCGTAACTATGCGGCACGCTATCGCACCGCCTTCAGGGACGATGTGAAACCGCTGGAAATCGTGCAGCCGGCCGGCCCGAGCTTCGTTGTCGAGGGCAACGAGGTTCGCTGGCAGAAATGGCGTTTTCGCGTGGGTTTCAATGCGCGCGAGGGATTGGTGCTGCATGCGATCGGCTACGAGGATGACGGCAAGCTGCGGCCCGTCCTGCATCGGGCGGCCCTATCGGAAATGGTCGTGCCCTACGGACATCCCGGCGGCGGACATTTCCGCAAGAACGCCTTCGACGTTGGCGAATACGGCATTGGAGTGCTGGCAAACTCGCTGACACTGGGCTGTGACTGTCTCGGCGCCATCCGCTATTTCGACGCATGGCTGGCCGACAGCAAGGGCGATCCTTATTGCATCGAGAGCGCGGTGTGCCTGCACGAGGAGGATTTCGGTATCCTGTGGAAGCATACCGACCTGTTCACCGGCGAGGTCGATGTGCGGCGTGCCCGTCGCCTGGTGGTGTCGTCGATCTCGACCATTGGCAATTATGAATACGGCTCGTTCTGGTACTTTCATCAGGACGGCTCGATTCACTTCGAAATGAAGGCGACCGGCATTCTTAATACGGCCGGCCTTCGGCCCGGCGAAGCGCCTGACTATGGCACCATCGTTTCACCCGGCGTCTATGCACACTATCACCAGCACATTTTCAACATGCGTCTCGACATGGCAGTTGACGGCGAGCGCAACCGGGTCGTCGAGGTCGATACGGTGGCTTTGCCTGTCGGCGCCGACAATCCGTACGGCAATGCCTTCACCATCCGCGAGACCGTCCTGGAATCCGAGCAAAAGGCCCAGCGCAACGTCGATTTCAACGCTGCCCGGTTTTGGAAAATCGAAAGTTCCGAAGCCCGCAATGCGCTCGGCAAGCCCACCGCCTACAAGCTACTACCGTTAAGTCCCGTGCCGACCTTCTCCAGCCCCCAATCGATGGTGGCCAAACGTGCGGCCTTCATGATGCGGCAGCTTTGGGTTA
>CALROE020000469.1:0-4049 GCA_943369715.1 Bradyrhizobium ivorense | reverse complement strand
CCGCGCTTGTCCGGGAACGGCTTGAAGACATCGGTCAACCCGACCACGGTTTCCGCCGCACCCAGCACCAGAAAGCCGTCCGGCTCGGTGATCTTGGCGAGGCGATTGAAGATGTTCACCTTGGTGTCCTGGTCGAAGTAGATCAGGACGTTGCGGCAGAAGATCACGTCGAAGACGCCGAGCTGGGAGAAGTCGTGCAGCAGATTGAGCTGCCGATGCTGAACCATGGCGCGAATGTCGGGGTTGATCTGCCAGAGTTCGCCGGTCTGCTTGAAGTACTTTACGAGCATCTGAATCGGCAGGCCGCGCTGAACCTCGAACTGGCTGTAGATTCCCGCCTTGGATTTCTCCAGCACTTCCTGCGACAGGTCGGTGGCGATGATTTCGATCCGCCAGCCGGCGAGCATGGCGCCCATTTCCTTCAGGCACATCGCCAGCGAATACGGCTCCTGGCCGGTCGAACCGGCAGCGCACCAGATCCGAATGCTCTTGCGGCTTGCGCGGGCCTTCACGATCTCCGGCACGATGGAGTCGCGAAAGTGATCGAACGGAACCTTGTCGCGAAAGAAGAACGTCTCATTGGTGGTCATGGCCTCGACCACCTGGGTGGTGAGCTCGGCGGATCCGCCCTTCATCTTCTGCACGAGTTCGGTAATGTCGGACAGTCCCGCCTTGCGCGAAAGCGGCAGCAGCCGGCTTTCGATCAGATACTGCTTGTCGGCGGACAGATCGAGACCGGAGCGGTCCTTGAGGAGTTTGCGCAAATATTCATAATCGGGCGGGGTCACTGGCGGCCTTTCTTACAACGCTAACGCTACGGGCAGAACCGGACTATTCCGGTACCGCGATCAGGCCTACTTCCTGGAACTTGGCCGCGATGATTTCCTTGTCGAACGGCTTCATGATGTATTCGTTGGCGCCGCCTTGAAGCGCGCGCTCGATGTGTTCGATGCCGTTCTCGGTGGTGCAGAATACCACCCTTGGCGTTTCACCACCGGGCATGCGGCGCAGATGACTGAGGAAGTGATAGCCGTCCATCACGGGCATGTTCCAGTCGAGCAGCACCGCTTCCGGCATGGCCCGTTTACACACGACCAAGGCGTCCACACCGTCCTCGGCTTCGATAACCTGAAAATCGAGCCCTTCCAGGATACGGCGCGCGATCTTTCGCACGATGCTGGAATCATCGACAACGAGACAGGTTTGCATTTCTAGGCTCCTTCTTTCACGAGCGGCACATGCCAGTGACTATGCTGCGAGCGAGGTCTTGGGAACGATTTCGAGCACGCGGTCGACGTCGAGCACGACCATGAGCTGGCCGTCGAGGCGGTGGACGCCGCCGGCGAGCTTGGCCATGCGGGGGTCGAGGTTGACGGGGTTTTCCTCGCGGCCGTCGTCAGCGAGCTTGAGCACCTCGCCGATCTGGTCGATCAGCAGGCCATAGGATTCGCCGCGCAGGTCGACACCGACCGCCATCGGCGGCTTGCCCTCTTCGTTCTTCGGCAGGCCGAGACGCGCGCGCATGTCCACCACCGTGACGATGCGGCCGCGCAGATTGAGCACGCCGGCGATTTCGCCTGACGACAGCGGCACCCGCGTCAGCCGCTCCGGCATGAACACGTCCTGCACCCTCGAGATCGGCAGGCCGAACAGCTGGCCCCCGATCATCGCGGTGACGAATTCGGAGACGGCGCCTTCGGTATTGTCGTTCTTGGCGGTGATGCTGGTCATGCTAACTCCTTGAGCCGTCAGGCTGCACTGTTTCAGGCCGCCCGGTTGAGTTCGGCGGTCTGTTCCTTCAGCGCCGCGATCAGGCCGGGACGATCGAACTTGGCGACGTAGTCGTGGAAGCCGGCCAGCCGGCCGCGCTCGATCGCCGCCGGCGACACCATCGAGGACAGCGCGATGATCGGCATCGAACTCAGGTGCGCGTCCGCCCGGATCGTCTCGGCGAACTCGAACCCGTTCATGTCGGGCATTTCGATATCGGTCAGCACCACGTCGAAGGTCTGGCCCGAGCGCAGCGCGGACAGGCCCTCCTCGGCGCTGGGCGCCACCCGCACCTTGTAGCCGGCGGCTTTCAGCACCGGCGCCAGCATGTTGCGGAAGAACGCGCTGTCGTCGACCAGGAGCACCGACTGCGCGGTCACCGAGGGGCGCATCTCCTTGCGGGAGAACCAGTCGGCGAACGCCATCGGCAGGAAGTGGCCGACGTCGATCACTTCGGTGGCCTGGCCCTTGATCACGGCGGAGCCCAGGATGCCTTCCCGGGAGCCGGCGACCTCGATGTTGAGCCGTTCCTCGACGATGTCGATGATCTCGTCGACCACCAGTCCCATCGAGCGGCCGTCATCGGCGAACACCAGGATCGGCTGCGAGCCCGAGGTCTGGACGCTGACGCCTTCCATCTGCACCAGCGGCATCAGCTGATCGCGGTACTGCACCATGTAGCGGCCGTTGGAGAGTTCGATCTTGTCGGTGGCGAGCTCTTCCAGCCGGGTGACGAGGCCGAGCGGCACCGCCTTGGGCTGGGCCGAGCCGGCGCGGAACACCAGGAGCGAGGTCAGCTGTTCGGCGGCATTGGCGCGCGCCGCCGCGTTCTCTTCCGAGATCTCGTGGCCGGCGGAGCCGGCGGCGCCGAGCGCCTTGGCAATGCCGTTGGGATCGATGATCATGATCACGGCGCCATCGCCGAGAATCGTGTTGCCGGAGAACATGTCGATGTGACGCAGCTTGGTCGACATCGGCTTGACCACGATTTCCTCGGTGTGGAACACGCCGTCGACCACGATACCGAAAGTCTGGTTGCCGACCTGGGTGACCACGATAAAGCCGTTCTCGGGATCCGAGGAGGTGCCGTCGTCGATCTTGAGCAGCTTCTTCAGGTGCATCAGCGGCAGCAGCTTGTTGCGCAGCCGCAACACCGCGGTGTCCTTGATGCGCTCGATGCGGTGCTCGGAATTGGCCCGCGCCCGCACCAGTTCGACCACCGCCAATTGCGGGATCGCAAAACGGTCGCCGGCGGCTTCCACGATCAAAGCGGAGACGATAGCCAGCGTCAGCGGGATCTTGATGGTGACGCTGGAACCCTCGCCGGCCACCGACTTGACGTCGATGGTGCCGCCGATCTGGTCGATATTGGTGCGCACCACGTCCATGCCGACGCCGCGGCCGGATACCGAGGTGACGGCGGCGGCGGTGGAGAAGCCCGGCGCGAAGATGAATTTGTGGATCTGGGCTTCCGTCATCTTCTCGAGTTCGGCCTCGCTGACGAGACCGTTCGAGATCGCCTTGGCCTTGATCCGCTCGGTGTTGAGGCCGCGGCCGTTGTCGGCGATGCAGATCAGGATATGGCCGCCCTCGTGATAGGCGGAGAGCCGGATGGTGCCCTGCTCGGGCTTGCCATTGGCGGCACGTTCGGCCGGGGTTTCCAGGCCGTGATCGGCGGAGTTGCGCACCATGTGCGTCAACGGATCCTTGATCAGGTCGAGCACCTGGCGGTCGAGCTCGGTGTCGGCGCCGTGCATCTCCAGTTCGATCTGCTTGTGCAGTTCGCCGGCGAGGTCGCGCACGATCCGCGGCAGCTTCTGCCAGGCATTGCCGATCGGCTGCATCCGCGTCTTCATGACGCCTTCCTGCAGCTCGGCGGTGACATTGGACAGCCGCTGCAGCGGCACCTTGAACTCGGTATCGTCGTTGCGCCTGGAGATCTCCAGCAGCTGATTGCGGGTCAGAACCAGTTCCGACACCATCGTCATCAGATGTTCCAGCGTGTCCACGTTGACGCGGATCGACTGGTTGGCGATCTTGTCGGCCTCGGGCACGTCGATCTCGACGACCGATTTGGCGGCTTTCTTCTCTTTAGCCGATGCGGCGGGTTGAGCCGGCGCTGCAGCCGGCTTCGGCGCTGACGCTTCGGGCTGGACCGGCGCGATCGGCGGTGCGACCACCTCGATCGCGGTTTCCTGGAACGCGCGTTCCAGTTCGTCCAGCGACACTTCGCCGGGACGCAGCTCCCGCTCCAGTATCTGCGGCACCAACGTGCCCTG
>CALROE020000468.1:0-4051 GCA_943369715.1 Bradyrhizobium ivorense | reverse complement strand
GCCAGCATCGCAGTCAACGCGGTCAGGACCACTCTTCGCATCATATCCTCCCCCTTACGCCGCACCATTCTAACGATGGATTGCAGCTTCAAACGACGGCTTACAGCTTCGCGTAGTCGATCGGCTGGTGACGATCGAGCGTGCGCGTCACCGGCGGCAGCGGGTATTTCAACCCCGTCGCGCAGTTGAACAGCATCACGCGGTCGTTCTTCGTCACACGGCCGTCGGCCAGGCTTTCCTTGTAGGCAGCATAGGTCGCCGCCCCTTCCGGACACAAGAGTAAGCCTTCCTCGCGCGCGACTTCGTTGAGCGCAGCGGAAATCTTCTCGTCATCGACCGCAATGGCGAAACCCTTGCTCTCGCGCACCGCGCGCAGGATCAGGAAATCCCCGATCGCCTGCGGCACCCGGATGCCCGACGCGATGGTGTGGGCGTCTTCCCAACGCGTCGCGTGTTCGGTGCCGGCCTCATAGGCCCGCACCATCGGCGCGCAGCCTGACGCCTGCACGGCGATCATGCGCGGACGCTTGCTTCCGATGAAGCCGATGGCTTCGAGCTCCGCAAACGCCTTCCACATCCCGATCAGGCCGGTGCCGCCGCCGGTCGGATAGAAGATCACATCGGGCACGTCCCAGCCGAGCTGTTCCGCCAGCTCCAGCCCCATCGTCTTCTTGCCCTCGATCCGGTAGGGCTCCTTCAGCGTCGAGGTATCGAACCAGCCGGCTTTCGCCTTGCCCTCGCCGACGATCTTGCCGCAGTCGTCGATCAGGCCGTTGACGCGATAGACGGTGGCGCCCTGCAGCTCGATCTCGCTGACATTCACTTCCGGCGTGTCGGCCGGACAGAAAATCGTGGTCTTGATGCCGCACGACGTCGCGTAGGCCGCCAGCGCCGCGCCGGCATTGCCGTTGGTCGGCATCGCCATGTGCTTGATGCCGAGCGCCTTGCCCATCGACACCGCCATCACCAGGCCGCGCGCCTTGAACGAACCGGTCGGCAGCCGGCCCTCGTCCTTGACGATGATTTCGCCGCCGCCGATTTTCTTCGCCAGTTTCGGCAGCCGGATCAGCGGCGTGGTGATCTCGCCGAGGCTGACGATGTCGGCCACCTTGCGCACCGGCAGCATCTCGCGGTAGCGCCACAGATCGGCCGGCCGCTGCGCCAGCGCGTCCTTTGTCAGGGCTTTCTTGACGCCGGCGAGATCGTAACGGACCAGCAGCGGCTTGCCGGCCTTGGACAGGTTGTGAATCTGGTCGGCCGGATAATGATCGCCCTCCATCGCGCATTCGAGATGAGTGACGAAGTTAGGCCGTTCGATCGTGAGATTGTCGTTGTCTTTCACGGGATTGATCTCTCGCTTGTTGGTTGTTGGGGCAGGTTTGTCGGGACCAGGCCCTACATGTTGAGAACCCGGCCATAGGCATCGAGCACCGCTTCCTTCATCATCTCCGACAGCGTCGGATGCGGGAAGATGCTGTGCATCAATTCTTCTTCCGTGGTCTCAAGGTTCATGGCGACCACATAGCCCTGGATCAGCTCGGTGACTTCGGCGCCGATCATGTGCGCGCCGAGCAGCTGGCCGGTCGTCTTGTCGAAGATCACTTTGACCAGGCCTTGGTCTTCGCCGAGCGCAATGGCCTTGCCGTTGCCGACGAAGGGGAAGCGGCCGACGCGGATCTCGCGGCCGCCCTCTTTCGCCCTGGCCTCGGTGAGGCCGACGGACGCCACCTGCGGATGGCAATAGGTGCAGCCGGGAATCAAATTCTTGTCCATCGGATGCGGATGCAGGCCCTTGATGGCCTCGACGCAAATCACGCCCTCATGCTCGGCCTTGTGCGCCAGCATCGGCGGGCCCGCGACGTCGCCGATGGCGTAGATGCCGGGGACATTGGTCTTGCCGTAGCCGTCGATGACGATGCAGCCGCGCTCGGTCTTGACCCCGAGCTTTTCCAGCCCGAGATTTTCGATATTGCCGACCACACCGACCGCCGAAATCACCCGGTCGAACTCGATCGATTGCGGCTTCTTGCCGTCGTCGATGGTGGCGACCACGCTGTCGCTCTTCTTCTCGAGCTTTGTCACCTTGGTATTGGTGAGCAGCTTGATGCCCTGCTTCTCGAACGCCTTGTGCGCGAATTTCGAGATCTCGGCATCCTCGACCGGCAAGATCTGCGGCAGCACCTCCACGACCGTCACTTCCGCGCCCATGGTGCGGAAGAACGAGGCAAACTCGATGCCGATCGCGCCGGAGCCAACCACCAGCAACGATCCAGGCATCTTGTCCGGCACCATCGCCTCGAAATAGGTCCAGACCAGCTTCTTGTCGGGCTCCAGCCCCGGCAACACGCGCGGCCGCGCGCCGGTGGCGACGATGATGTGCTTTGCCTGATAGCTGCCCTCGCCCAGCGCGCCCTTCGGCGCCTCGACCGCAGACTTCTTCACTGTCAGCTTGCCCGGCGCATCCAGCGTCGCCTCGCCCCAGATTACCGTGACCTTGTTCTTGTTGAAGAGATAGCCGACGCCGTCGTTCAGCCGCTTCACCACGCCGCGCGAGCGTTTGACGACCGCCTGCAGGTCGAACGAGATCTTCTCCGCCGCCAGACCGTAATCCTTGGCGTGCTGCATCAGGTGATACACTTCCGCCGAGCGCAGCAGCGCCTTGGTCGGAATGCATCCCCAGTTGTTGCAGATGCCGCCGAAATACGCCTTCTCGACCACGGCGGTCTTGAGGCCGAGCTGCGCGGCGCGGATCGCGGTAACGTAGCCGCCGGGACCGGCGCCGATGATGATGACGTCGAAGGAAGTGTCGGCCATTCTCAATCTCTTTCTAACCTTCGAAGTAAGCGCTTCGTCGCACTGTGAACGCATACAAAGCAGCACCCCAGCCAAGTCCGATCAGCAAGCAAGCGACCTCGAATCCCGGATTCTCCCAGTATCGGCCATGAAAAGTTCTGCTGAGTCCAATTAACGTCAAACACAACCCCGGCACTAAATTTAGTGCGACTAGGACCAGCTTCGGATACCCAATCCATCTCACAATTATCAGACTTACCAATGTCGATATGAGAAATGCCACACCCATGACGGGTGGCACAAAAATGACGCCCATCGCCCACCCGATATCATCGGCATTCATTCCGTAATCTCTCAACTGCCGCCAGTATGGCAGCCACAAGAGGTTTCCAAGTGCCAACCACGCCACCCCAGATGCAACGCCGCCGACGAGACCGCCGGCGAGACCGCCGGCAAAACATAAGTACCAAGGTAACTGGTCTGCGTCCCTCACAGCAAAAACCGCTTGCACACCTTCGGTCCCTCTCAGACCAAGCGTGAGTAAGACTCACACCATCATCATGACAGGATTTTCGATCAGCATCTTGAACGCGCCGATCAGTTCGGCGCCGAGCGCGCCGTCGACCGCGCGGTGATCGCAGGACAAGGTCACGCTCATGATGTGCGCGGCCTCGATCCTGCCACCCCGCACCACCGCGCGTTCCTCGCTGGTGCCGACCGCGAGGATGGTGGCGTGCGGCGGGTTGATGACAGCGGTAAAATCCTTGATGCCGTACATGCCGAGGTTGGACACCGCCGTGGTGCCGCCCTGATATTCCTCCGGCTTCAGCTTGCGCGCACGCGCGCGGGCGGCAAAATCCTTCATCTCGGCCGAGATGGTCGATAGCGATTTGGTTTCGGCCTTGCGGATGATCGGCGTGATCAGGCCGCCGGGCATCGCGACGGCGACGCCGATGTCGGAATATTTGTGCTTCAGCATGCCGCTTTCGGTCCAGCTGACATTGGCGTTCGGAATCCGCTGCAGCGCGATCGCCATCGCCTTGATGACGAAGTCGTTGACCGAGAGCTTGTAGAGCGGCTTTTTTTCCCCGTCCTTCGGCGCCGAGGCGTTGATCTCCTCGCGGGCGGCGAGCAGCTTGCCGATGTCGCAGTCCATCGTGAGGTAGAAATGCGGAACGGTCTGCACCGACGCAGTCAGGCGCTGCGCAATGGTACGGCGCATGCCGTCGTGCGGGATCACTTCGTAACTGCCGGGTTC
>CALROE020000467.1:0-4052 GCA_943369715.1 Bradyrhizobium ivorense | reverse complement strand
GAGAAGATTTGCGGCCGGACTTCACGAAAAGCAAGGCGACGAACGCCGAGAGCGAGGCAAACCCGCAGAACCAGAGCGCGCCGGTGCCGAAATACTCGGTCATCAGCCCGATCGCCAGCGGCGCGATGGCGCCGGTGGCGCGCGCCGGCAGCGAGAGCAGTCCGACGCGCTTGCCGAAACCCTCGGGGCCGAACAGGGCCAGCGGCAGCGTGCCCCGCGCGATGGTGAGAATACCGTTGCCCGCGCCATAGAGCACCGCGAACAGCGGCGCCACCACCGGGCCCCCGATCAGGAGCGCGAGGACACCCAACGGATTCATCAGCGTCGCCAGTCTGGCGGAAACCAGCGGATGATAATTGCTCAGCCATCCGGCCTCGAAGAGTCGGGCGGCGACCTGGGCCGGCCCGATCAGCGCGCCCGCCAGCAGGGCCGTGGCCGGCGTGGCGCCGAACTGCGTCAGCATCGTCGGCAACAGCGCTGAAATTCCGGAGCTGACGAAGGCGGTGGCGGCGAAGACATAGGCCAGCGCCATCGTGATCAGGGAATTCTCGCGCGCGCTGCGCGGCGCGATCGCCTCTTCGCTGACCGGAACCGGCGACGTCGCGCGCGGCAGAGTGAGATTGAGCGGCAGCGCCAGCAAGAGGTGGATCAGCGCCCAGCACTGGCAGGTGACGCGCCAGCCGTAACGGGCATCGAGCCAGGCCGTCAAAGGCCAGCCGACGGTACTGGCGAACCCCGCGATCAAGGTGATGCCCGTGATCTGCCTTCGCGCCGCCATCCCGTAAATCCGCGTCAGGGTCGCGAAGGCCGCCTCGTACAGGCCCATGCCCATGCCGACGCCCATCACGATCCACGCCGTAAACAGCACCAGCGGGCCGGTAGCGAATGAAAGCAAGCCAAGGCCAAGCGCCAGCACGCCGTTCGAGACCGCCAGCATGCCGCGGCCGCCGACCATGTCGATGGTGTGCCCGATGCGCGGCCCGAGAATTCCGGAAATGACCAGCGCGCCGGACAGCGCGCCAAACACCAGGGTCTGCGTCACCTCCAGATCGCGCGCGATCGGCGCCGCCAGAATGGCGGGCAGATAGTAACTCGACGCCCAGGCGATGGTCTGCGTGGTGCCGAGCGCGAGGACGACGCCGAGATTGCTTCGCGTCATCGTGCTCACTTGAACAGCGGCGTGCCCGGCACGAAGGCGTCGAACGCGGCCCAGAACTGCGCACGGTAGCGGTCCTGCTCCTGCAGGATCTCATGCCGCGAGCCGGCGATTACCAGATGCGATCCGGCGCGCAAATGATAGGCGAATTCCTCGATCGCCGCAGTCGAGACGATGGTGTCGCTGGAGGCGGCCAGCATCAGGATGGGCTGGCGGATCTGCAGCGGATAATTTGCCGCGCGAAAACCGCGCATGGTTCGAACGGCGGTATCGGCCCAGGCCACCGTCGGCGAGCCGAGGCCGAGCGTCGGGTCCTCCTCGAGGATGGCGGCATTTCGCGCGAAGCGCACGGGATCGCTGGTGAAGGGATTGTTGACGAAGGGTTCCGATCCGCTCAGCGCGTCGCTGCCGCCGGGAACGTAGCGGCCGCCCTGCCCGGTGAGGCGAAGCGTGCGCAGCAGGGCTGCCGCCGGCAGCGAGGTGGTCCGCCCGGGCAGGTCGATCATCGGCGCCGACAGCACCATGCGGTCGAACCAGCGCTTTCCGGCATGCGCGATCCGCAGCATCACCGCGCCGCCCATTGAATGCGCCAGCGCGAAATACGGCGGCGGGCAGTCCGGCAGCACCACCTGCTGCACGAAGGTCTCGACGTCGACTTCGAAATCGGCGAAATCGCGCACATAGCCCTTGCGGGGGTCGCGCAGGCGCCGCGACGAATGGCCCTGCCCGCGCCAGTCGATCATCGCCACCGCAAAACCGCGGTCGCGCAGGTCGCGCACGGTCTCGAAATATTTCTCGATCATCTCGCTGCGGCCGGCGAAGACACAGACCGTGCCCTTGCGGCCGGCCGGCGGCGCCCAGCGCGCGAAGCGCAGCTCGGCGCCGTCAGGCGTCTTGATGGTGCCGGTGACGACGTTGTCCGGAACCGGATTGGCGGGAATCGAGACCAGCGTCATGAAAGGGACCGGCTAGGTAAAGGGCTTGGAAAATCAAGGGTGGGGCGTGAAAAAAGCGGGCAGGTCCCGCTTCTTGAACGCGCTTGTCGCCCTCCCATATCACTTTCGTGCAGGCCGCTACCAGTGTCTCGGGAATCGAAACATTCCGATGTTTCGAATTCGAAACATAAGGCTGCACGGATGCAAAAGCCCGGCCCGATGGCGGGCGGGTTTAATTAACAGTCGCTCAATGGAGGACTACCCTATGCGCAGCTACGATCTCACCCCGTTCTATCGTTCCACCGTCGGCTTCGACCGGCTCTTTTCGCTGCTGGACCGGACCACCGCAGACGTCAGCCCCGGCTATCCGCCCTACAACATCGAGCGCACCGGCGAGAACAGCTACCGCATCTCGGTCGCCGTCTCCGGCTTCTCGCAGGACGAGCTTTCGATTGTCGCCAAGGAAAACACCCTGACGATCAAGGGCGAAAAAGCCGCCAATGAGAACGGCAACAAGGCCGAAGTGCTGTACCGCGGCATCGCGGCGCGCGCCTTCGAACGCGCCTTCCAGCTTGCCGATTTCGTCCAGGTGAAGAACGCCTCGCTCGAGAATGGCCTGCTCCACGTCGATCTCGTGCGCGAGATTCCCGAGGCCAAGAAGCCGCGCAGCATTCCGATCGCGACTGCGAGCGCCGTCGCTCCGCAGGTGGTCGACGGCTCGGCCGAAAAAGCCGCCGCGTAACGACGGCCGGTTTTCAGCAGATATTGGCTGAAACGAAAACGCCCCGGGAAACCGGGGCGTTTTTTTGGATGGTCGTTCCGGGATGGTCCGCAGGACCAGACCCGGAACCTCGAGATTCCGGGTTCGCGCTTCGCGCGCCCCGGAATGACGACCCCCTACTCCAGCCCCTGCGCCTTCGGCATGTCCTGGGTCGGCAGGATCTGCGGCGCTGGCTTGGCCTCGACAGCCGGGGTGGCTGCGGGCGTCGCGGTGCCGGTGGTTTGCGGATCGGCCGGTTTCGCCGGCACAGCCGCAGCCGACTGCTGGGCTGGCGGCACGGCAGCAGGCTGAGCTGGCTGCACGGCCGGCGGCGCGGCGGCCAGCGACCTGGCTTCGCCGGCGCGCGGCTTCGGAACCGGCACCGCCTGTGTGCGGCTTGCGACCTTCGGTGCGGCGCGCGGCGGGCGCGGCTCGCCCCTGAGTGCGCCGGCCGGCGGCGGGCCGGGCGGACCGTAGGTGGTCGTCAGGGCGGCATCGAAATTGTCGCCCATCCGGTTGGCTGGCAGGAAGCGCAGGATCCGCCCGGTGCGGGCGTCGATCACCAGCCGCCCGTCGTCGCCGCCGCGATCGATCACCGAAATCGTGTAGAAGAAGCCGCGCCGCACCGGAATACCGAGCGGCGAAAATCCGCTGTCGCGCAGCACCGTGTAAACTTCCTGCGGCGGCAACAATCGCGGACCGTAACCAGCCACCGGCGCTTCCGGCGGCATCGCGGCATAGGGCCCGCCGATGTCGGACACCACCCGATATGGCGGGCGCGTGCCTTCGTAGGGCGCCAGCACTTGCGCATTGGCGGCGCCGGCCACCACTGCCAGTCCGGCCGATATGATCCATCCCGTGAACAGCTTCATCGGACAATCGCTCCTGCTACGCCTCTGAGCGTTTTCGCTCGTTGGTCCCGCCGGCAACATGTTTGCCAAATCCGGCGGTCCTTGGGCCGGATCGCGGCGCGCTTGCTCCAAATCCGGGGCGGGCCGCTTATCCCCGCCGGCCACACGGATCTGCCATGCAGCCGGCGACTTTCACGTGCTTGTGTGATAGAAAAAAATTTGGCATGGTCTGAGTTAGGACAGTATGACTGTCTCAATTGCGGAGCGATCCCGGCACAGGGATTGCAACGAAAGATGGTGCTCAGGCGCCAGGAAGTAAAAGGCAAGGCCGTTCGTCGGGGACGCCGGAC
>CALROE020000466.1:0-4055 GCA_943369715.1 Bradyrhizobium ivorense | reverse complement strand
CGAGCGGCCCCGGATTTCGCTTCGCTCCATCCGGGCTACACTTCGTCACTCGACGCCAAGAAAGAAAAAGGCCGCCCGGTTGCCCGGACGGCCTTTCCTTTCCTGCGGCAGCTCCACATTGACGGGCGATTTCAGGATCTCAGCGCCGGGGGCCTATCTCCCAGCCACATCCTGATCGGCAGCCGCTGCATATCGGGGCAGTCGCGAACTGTTGCCCGAACCGACGCGATGGTTTCCCATCTCCGCAAGATGGCCTGATTGAGCCATGACTTCGGCCGGCATTCAACAATGGCGCGGCAGATGTCCCCGCTGATCCCGCTTTCCACAGGCGGAAGCTTCAGTTCGCGATCGCCTTCCTGGGCGACGGGACATCCGCCTTGACGGTGAAGCCGCGCAACAGATTGTAGGCCGCACCGAGCGCCTTGTCGTCCTTCTCCTCGGGCGGAACGTAGGACTGCGAGCCGGCCTGCTCCGCTCCGTCGGCGGAGAGATGGCCGCGTATCGACGCCTCGCCCTTGGAATCGGCGCGGGATTTCAACTCCTCCGGCACCTCCTGCAACACTTCGAGATCGGGCACGATGCCTTTGGCCTGGATCGACCGGCCGGACGGCGTGAAATAACGCGCGGTGGTGAGCGCCAGCGCGCCCTTGCCGGGGCCGAGCGGGATGATGGTCTGCACCGACCCTTTGCCGAACGAGCGGGTGCCGATCAGCGTTGCGCGCTTGTGGTCGTGCAATGCGCCGGCCACGATTTCGGCAGCGGAAGCCGATCCGCCGTTGATCAACACGACCAGCGGCTTGCCCCTGGTCAGGTCGCCGGTCCGCGCGGTGAAGCGCTGGGTTTCCTCGGCGGCGCGACCGCGCGTCGAGACGACCTCGCCGCGCGCCATGAATGCACTCGATACCGAGACCGCCTGGTCGAGCAGGCCGCCGGGGTTGTTGCGCAGGTCGAGGACATAGCCGGCCAGCTTCTCCGGCGGGATCTGCCTGGAGATGTCGGCGATGGCTTTTCTCAAGCCGTCGGTGGTCTGTTCGTTGAATGAGGTGATGCGGATATAGCCGATGTCGCCGCCTTTGGTCTGGTGGCGCACCGGCCGTACCCGGATGACTTCGCGCATGACCGAAATCTCGATCGGCTGTGCCGCGCCCTTGCGCATGATCTTCAGGCGGGTTTTGGTATTGATCGGGCCCTTCATCTTCTTCACGGCCTGCTCCAGCGTGAGCCCCTGAACCTCGCTGCCGTCGACCGCGCTGATCAGGTCGCCCGACAGGATGCCGGCCTTCGCGGCGGGCGTGTCGTCCATCGGCGCGACCACCTTGACCAGGCCGTCTTCCATGGTGACCTCTATGCCCAGACCGCCGAATTCGCCGCTGGCGGTCTCCTGCATGCCGCGCCAGGCCTTCTCATTCATGTAGCGTGAATGAGGGTCGAGCGAGCTGAGCATGCCGCTGATCGACGCTTCGATCAGCCTGCCGTCGTCGGGCTTTTCGACATAGCTCGCCCTGATCCGTTCGAACACCTCGCCGAACAGATTGAGCTGCGAATAGGTGTCGTTGCCGGTGGCAGCCATATTGCCTGCGGCAGCTTTGGCCGCCCTGACCAGCGCCGTTGGCGGCTGGATGGCGAGAACCGTCAGACCCGCGCCGAACACGGCGCCAAGGAGAAGATGAGAAATCCTGCGCATGACCGGCCGCCCCTTCCGCTGTGCTGTCAGGTGTTCCAGCATGGACGGCGTATGCCGGCTTTTTTGCGGCAGAATCGCGCCGGACGAAATGGCACCAAACGCTATTGGCCCGGGGTCCAGGGCTGGTAATCGCCGGTGGCCTTGGGACGGCGACCGCTGGCCAGCGTCGAGCCGGAGGGCCGATAGGCCGCCGGCGTTCCCGTCATGTTGGGAACGTGCGGCTTTTCCCATTCGCGCGGGCTGTAGCTCTCTTCGGTCGGGGCTGTGTCGACGGTGTGATGCAGCCAGCCGTGCCAGGACGGCGGCACCCGGGTGGCCTCGGCATAGCCGTTATAGACCACCCAGCGCCGCTGGAAGCCGAGTGTGGGATCGATCTTGCCGCCCTTGGTGCGGTAATAGAGATTGCCCTGCTCGTCCTTGCCGACCAGCTCGCCGAACCGCCAGGTCCACAATTGCGTGCCAAAGGTCTGGCCGTTCCACCAGGTGAAGAGCTTCAGAAAAAACAGTTTCATGCGCGCAAGGCCGGTTCGAGAACGCCTGGCCCCTGATGCCATCGGAAGGCCGGATTGTCCAGTTGAAGTCCGCGGTACCCTGGCCGGCCGCCTGTGGCGTGCTGCGGCAACAACTTTGTGTGACCGCTCGCCGCGGAATCGCTGCAATCCGTTCATTCCGTATACAGTTCCGGCCTGACAGTCTTGGCCACGCACAATTGGTGCGGGGCTCGGGAACGTCCGACCTGTCAGAGGGTTTTAGACGCAGTCCCGTAAATGGAGCCGATAATGACCAGTCTTAAAGTTTTGAGTGCGGCCGCCATGATGGCCCTCCTGTTGCCCCTGGCAGCCCCCACCGCGAGCTTTGCCCAGGATAAGGGCGGCGGCGGCGCTGCCATAGGTGGCGGCGGCATGCGGGGTGGCGGCGGTGGCGCCGCAATAGGCGGCGGTGGATATCGCGGCGGCGGTGCTGCGATCGGCGGTGGCGGCGGCGGTTTTGCCGCCAGGGCTGGCGGCATCGACAAAGGATTTGGTGGTGCTATCGGCGGCGGACCGCGCCATGGCGGCGGCAACTGGCAGGGCGGCGGCGGTTACGCCGGTGGCCATCGTCACCATCACCGCGGCTATGGCTACGGCTACGGCGGCATTGGCGCCGGCCTCGTGATCGGCGGCGCGCTGGCGTCGCAGGGCTACGGCTATTACGGCGCGCCGTACGGCTATTACGATGACGGGTATTACGATGAGCCCGCCGTCGCGGTGGCACCCGTTGGCGGCGACGACATCGAGTACTGCCGGCGGACTTATCGCTCCTATGATGTGCGCTCGGGTACCTATCTCGGCTATGACGGCCTGCGGCACGCCTGCCCGTAACGCGGAGCAGATCGACTGAACACGAGGACGGCGCATCCAGCTGCGCCGTCCTTTTGCGTTCAGGAGCGCAGCGCCATGGTGACGCCGCCGAGCGTCACCACCAGCGCCGTGATTTCGCGCAGGCCGAGCGGCTCGTGCAGCATGGCGCCGGCCGAGAGCACGCCGATCACCGGCACCAGCAGCGTGCCGATCGAGGCGGTCGCCGCCGGCAATCGCTCCAGCGCCGCGAACCAGCAGACGTAACACAGGCAAAACTGGATCAGCGTCATGTAGAGCATCGAGGCCCAGCCGACCGCCGACAGCGCCGACAGCTGCGGCTGCTCGACCGCGAGGCCAACGATCGCGATCGGCAGGCAGCCGATCCCGATCTGCCAGGCCGCCAGCGACAAGGGCGGCATCGCCAGCGGAAAATGCTTTGTCAGGACGGTGCCGAGCGCGACGCAGATCGCGCCGGCCAGCACGCACAAATATCCCGGCAGCTTGACAAAACTGGCCTCGATTTCGTTGCCGCCGATCAGCACCGCGATGCCGGCGAGCGCCACCGCCAGCGAGACCGCGCGCAGCAGCGACAACCGCTCGCCCAGGATCGGCCATGCCAGCAGCGCCACCCATACCGGAATTGAAATCGCAAGCACCGCGGCCTCGCTGGCGGGGAGCCAAACCAGCGCCAGCCCCATGAAGGCGACCCAGCCGCCGATCGTCAGCAGCGACACCAGCAGCAGCCGCGACCACATCGGCCGCGGCACCGCCAGGCTCTGCTTTCGCGCCACCGCAAACAGCGCCAGCGCGGCCGCGCCGACGATGCCGCACAGCCCGCGCGACGACAGCGGCGGCCATTCGCTCAACAGGTTCTTCATGATCGGGAAATTGAGGCCCCACCCCACCGAGGTGACGGCGAGGAACGTAAGGCCGAGCGGCGAGATGCTTCGCGCGGCGCGCTGGCTCGATACACCGCTCATGACCGCGTCGCCAGCACCACGCCGACCAGCGTGAACACCAGGGCGGCGATC
>CALROE020000465.1:0-4061 GCA_943369715.1 Bradyrhizobium ivorense | reverse complement strand
CCTCGGCGAGCTGCTGTTCGGTGCAGAACACATGCGCGTCGTCCTGGGTAAAACCGCGCACCCGCATCAGGCCGTGCATCGCGCCCGACGCCTCGTAGCGATGCACCACGCCGAATTCGGCGAGCCGCAGCGGCAGGTCGCGGTAGCTCTTCAGGCCGTGCTTGAAGATCTGCACATGGCCGGGACAGTTCATCGGCTTCAGCGCGAACCAGCGCTTGTCCTCGGCCTCGTCGCCGGCGGATTGCGCCGCGAACATGTTCTCGCGGTACCAGTCCCAATGGCCTGAGGTTTCCCACAGCGACTTGTCGAGAATCTGCGGCGCATTGACCTCGCTGTAATCGCCGGTCAGCCGCCGGCGCATATAGGCGATCAGCGCCTGGAAGATGGTCCAGCCCTTGGCGTGCCAGAACACCACGCCGGGACCTTCCTCCTGGAAGTGGAACAGGTCGAGCTCGCGGCCGAGCTTGCGGTGGTCGCGCTTCTCGGCTTCCTCGATCTGCCTGAGATAGGCGTCGAGGTCTTCCTGCTTGGCGAACGCCGTGCCGTAGATCCGCGTCAGCATCTGATTGTTGCTGTCGCCGCGCCAATAGGCGCCCGCCACCTTCATCAGCTTGAAGGCGTTACCGATCTTGCCGGTCGAGGTCATGTGCGGGCCGCGGCACAAGTCGAACCAGTCGCCCTGGTAGTAGATCTTGATCGGCTCGTTGCCGGGAATGGCATCGACCAGCTCGACCTTGAAGGCCTCGCCCTTGTCGCGGAACACCTGCTTTGTCTTCTCGCGGTCCCAGACATCCTTGGTGAAGGGTTTGTCGCGCGCGATGATCTCGCGCATCTTCTTCTCGATGGCGGCAAAATCTTCCGGCGTGAACGGCTCGTTGCGGAAGAAGTCGTAGTAAAATCCGTTCTCGATCACCGGGCCGATGGTGACCTGGGTGCCCGGCCACAGCGCCTGCACCGCTTCGGCCAGCACGTGGGCGGCGTCATGCCGGATCAGCTCCAGCGCGCGGCCGTCGTCGCGGGCGATGAATTCGATCTTGGCATCGTGGTCGATCGGGTCGCCGAGGTCGGTGACCACGCCATCCAGCGCCATCGCCACCGTGCGCTTGGCCAGTGACGGCGAGATGCCCTTGGCGATATCGAGGCCGGTAATGCTTTTGGGGAATTCGCGCCTGGCGCCGTCGGGGAAGGTGAGGGCGACTTTCACCTCGGGTTCCACCGGTTTGAGGTTCGTGAGGCCGAACTGGAATCCAGAGGCGGGCTTGTTCTTGTCGGGCATTGATTTCTCCTAATGCTCACTCCTGCGAACGAGCGCAGGTAAGCGGAAGCAGGGGTATAGCAGGGGATTCGGACCGCGCAATCCGGCATTTCGATGGAATCCGGCGGTGCGACGGCAGTCTTGGCGGTAGCCGCGCGAACCTGATACAACCGGTCGTAGCCCGCCGCTCTCCAAGGTCGCCTGATCCAATTGCCCATGCCATTGCTTTCCCTTCTGGTCGCCATCCTGATCTCGATCTGCGGTCAAGCCGTGGCGGCGCCTGCGGTCAAACCTGCCGCGGTTCCCGCCGTCCGGCCGGCGGTCGCTCCAGCATCCCGACCTGCCGCCGTTCCGCCCGGGGGTGCAGCGGCTGCTGCCGTTCGACGTCCAGCAGTTCCCGCCGCCCGCCCCACGTTCAAGGCCGCGCCGGCGCCGCCGATGGTGTTCTACGTCGTCAAGGGCGCCCCCGATGCCTGCGGCCGCGGCTGCGACAGCTGGATCGCGGCCGAAGGGCAGATCGATTCCGGCGCGGCGCCTCGCTTCCGAAAATTCTGGAACAAAGTCCGGGATCGCAAGCTGCCGATCTATTTCTCCTCTCCGGGCGGCAACCTCGACCACGCGCTGGCGATGGGGGCGATGCTTCGGGAGCGGCCCGTGGTCGCCAGGGTAGCGCGGACGGTGGTCAGGGAATGCGGGTTTGAGGCGCAGAACAGCGATGTCTGTGTCAAGCTGAAGCAATCCGGCCGCGAATTGCACGGCGATCTCTGGACCCGCAACGCGATGTGCAACTCCGCATGTCCGTACCTCATCCTGGGCGCGACCGCCCGCGAGATCGCGCCCGATGCCCTGCTGGCGGTGCACTCGCCGAAGGTGGTGGCGCATTTCAGCGGCGGCGTGCCGACTCCGCAGATGCAGGCCGAGGCGAACGCCCGGGGCCGGGAGCGCGCCGACCGCATGCTCAAGGAATATATCGTCAAAATGGGCGCGGATCTGGGACTGCTGGTGCTGGCGCGCACGGTCAAATTCGAAGATTCGCGCGTTCTCACCCGTGAAGAGATCGACCGCTTCGGCATCGACCGGCGCGATGTCGTGGAGACGCAGTGGACCTTCGAGAATGTCGGCCGCAGCCTGGTGCACAAGACGGCTCTTCAGAAGCTTGCGTCGGACGGATCGTTCCGGTCGTCGCAGTGGCGGCTATTCTGTATCAACGCCGACCAGTTCGAGCTGGGTTTGCAGCGTCAGGCCGTGGCCCAGGCTTTCCTTCCCGCGGTTTCGATTTCGAATGGCGCAGCGAAACCGCTTTACTTCGTGTCTACACGGGCCGCACTGCCGGGATTCAATTACTGGGCCATGCGCATGACCAAGGCATCGGTTCAATCCTTGTCCGAAGAGGGGCAATTCGATCTGACCGAAACGTCGCAGGGGCCGGACGGGCGCAGGCTCGCCCGCTCGGCGAAATTCTCCAGCGAAGGACTGGGCGGCGCCGTCAACACGCTGCTCGCGACATGTCCGGCACCCAAGAGCATGGCTGCCCTGCAGACCGTCGGAGCGCGCGAGGACGCTGCCAAATAGTTCGTCGCCGTCCTTTCATTCCGTGCGCTCGCGTCCTACATGCATTTGCATGAAAAATCCGTCCGCCGGCGGCCACGTCCACCGCCGCTTCGCGCCCACCGCCTTGATGCTCGGCAATATCGTCACCGGCTGTTCGGTGATGGCGCCAGCGGGCATGCTGAGCGAATTGTCGTCGGGACTCGGCGTCTCGATCCGCGAAGCGGGCCTCTTGGTTACCTTCGGCGCGATCATGCTGTGTGTCGGTTCGCCGGTCGCGGCGTCGCTGACCAGCCGGATCGAACGCCGCACGCTGCTGACGGCGACGCTGGCGATCCTGGCGCTCGGCAATGTCGCCTCGGCGTTCGCGCCCGACTATGCGAGCCTGCTCGCCATTCGCCTGGTCATGCTGGCGGTCGGCGCGCTCTACACGCCGCAGGCCGCGGGAACCGCCGCCCTGATCGTGCCGCCGGAGAAGCGCGGCAGCACCATCGCCTATATTTTTCTCGGATGGTCGCTGGCCGCGGCAATCGGGCTGCCGCTGATCGCCTTGGTCGCCAGCCGCTACGGCTGGCGCGCGGCGTATGGCGGCATCGGCGCGATCGGCTGCGTCAGTTTCCTGCTGCTGGCGTGGCGCCTGCCGCGCGGACTGACCGGCACGCCGGTGGATCTCAAGACATGGGCCGATGTCGGGCGTAACCGGCTGATCATGTTGCTGCTGCTGATCACGGCGCTGCAAATGTCCGGCCAGTTCGTGGTGTTCACCTTCATGGGGCCGCTGCTGACCAGGCTGACGCAGGCGGATGCGGACGGGATCGGGCTGGTATTCCTGCTCTACGGCGTGTTCGGCTTCATCGGAATCGCGATCGCCACCCGCATCGTCGATTCCTGGGGGGCCTATAAATCCTCATTGCTGTTCGCCGCCCTGATCCTGATTGGGATCAGCGGATGGGCGCTCAGCGCCGGCATCTACCCGCTGATGGCCTGCTCGGTCGCGATCTGGGGATTGGGTTTCGCCTCCACCAACTCGATGCAGCAGGTGCGGCTGGTCACCGCCGCGCCCGCGCTGGCCTCGGCCTCGGTGTCGCTCAATACCTCGGTGCTTTACATCGGGCAGGCCGTCGGTTCGGCGATCGGCGGCGTGCTCTATGCGGGCGGCTGGCTCTACGGTTCCGGCTATGTGGCGATGGGCTTTGTCGCGCTGGCGCTGGCGACGCTGATGCTGACCAGGCCGCTGGATGCGCTGAACCCGCAAAGG
>CALROE020000464.1:0-4062 GCA_943369715.1 Bradyrhizobium ivorense | reverse complement strand
ACAGCGGGCACCGCGTGCTGACGCTGCTGCAGACCTTTCCCGAGGACACCAGCATCAAGGCGTTTGAGAAGCGCGACCGGCTCTACGCCGTCGTCATTGTCGAGGACGCCCCGGGCGGTGTTGTGTGCCGCAGGTCACGGTGGGAAAGGCTGTTTGCCCTCAAGGGAGAGCCGAAGATGACGACGGTGCCGTGCGAATTCACGGTCGGCAATACCGTTACGCCAGCCGGCGCACGGTGACCGGATGATTTGAATCTGACATTGAAGAACGGGGGATAATTCGATGATGACGCAGATAGCTGGAAGCCGGAATGGGGAAATGACTGCATTCGCACGCGCCGCACTGATCGCGGTACTGGTTTTGCTGGGATCGTTGCTGGGCAATCGCGAAGCCCTGGCGAACGCCGCCATGGTGGCGGCGGCGAACAGCGCCAATGCCGGCATCGGGGCCTGCAGCAGCAACAGCGGCAAGATGCTCTACAATTGCGTCGCCAACGTGCTGGATAAACTAAGCAGCGACATCTCCGGCGTGCCCGTTCCGCAGACGCGGAGCGCGCTATCGAACGCAGCCGCGAAACTGCGCGCGGCAGGCAACAAGGCGCAGGCGCTGTCGGCGATCTCGCAATGCCGGGCGCTGATCGCAGGCGCGTTGCGCCAGGTGCGCGCCATCGGCGGCAAATATGTCGAGGGCTGGGGCGGTGGAGGCGGCGGCGGTGCGGGCCTCGAAGCAATTTCCGGCGTGCTCGGCCGGGCGGCGGCGCTGATCCAGTCGAAGGGGTGAACTCCTACCAATCCGGCCAGAGCAATTCCTGCAGTTGATGGAGGTCGCCGGCTTCCTGTTGCCGGCGCTCTAAAGTGAAATCGAACTCCGCGCTCGAATAGCCGAATCCCCTGATTGCATCGGGCTTCGCAATTACCGGTCCGGATTGGCCCGCTCGAACTGGCGCAGCAGCCGGTTGCCGCGCTCGACCGCGGAATCCAGCGCTTCCTGCGCGGATTTCTTGCCGCTGAAGGCCTGCTCCAGCTCGTCTTCGATCACGCCGCGGATCAGGACGAACGAGCCGAGCCGGACGCCGCGCGAATTTTCGGTCGGCGGCTTCACGGTCATCTGCTCGATCGAGATCGCCGCACCCGGATTGCGGTCGTAAAAACCCTGCGCGCGGGTCAGGTCGAACGCCGCCCGGGTTACTGGCAGATAGCCGGTGTTCTGGTGCCAGGTGGCCTGAACCTCCGGCTTCGACAAATGGGCGAAGAATTTCGCCACGCCCTTGTATTCGTCGCGCGGCCGGTCCCGCAGCACCCACAAGGTGGCGCCGCCGATGATGGTGTTTTGTGGCGCGCCGGCGACGTCAGGCCAGTATGGCAGCATGCCGTAGCCGACCTCGAATTTCGAATTGGCCTTGATGTCCGCGCGCGTCGCCGAGCTCCCTAAGAAAATCCCGCATTCGCCCTTTTGAAAGCGCGGCTCCGCGGTTTGCGCCCGGCCGCTGTAGTCGAACACCTTGGTGGCCTGCCATTCCGCCAGTTGCGCGATATGGCGCACCACCACCGGATTGTTGAAATTGAGTTCGGCATTGAGACCGCCGAAACCGTTGGCCATGGTGGAAATCGGCAGATTGTGGAATGCGGAGAAATTCTCGACGTTGATCCACGACGGCCAGGAGGTGGTCAGACCGCAAACCGCGCCGAACACCCGCAGTTTTTTCGCGGCCGCTCCGACCTCAGGCCAGGTCTTCGGCGGCACTTCGGGGTCGAGGCCGGCGGCGCGGAACAGGTCCTTGTTATAGTAAAGGATCGGCGTCGAGGCATTGAACGGGAATGACAGCATGTTGCCGGCGACGTCGGCATAATAGCCGGTGACCGCCGGAAGATAGGCGGCCGGCGAGAACGCCTCGGCCTCGTTCCGCATCAGTTCGTATACCGGATAGATCGCGCCCTTCGCGGCCATCATGGTCGCGGTCGCGATTTCGTTGACCTGAACGATGGTGGGCTGGCTGCGCGAACGAAACGCGAAGATCGCCGCGGTGACGGTCTCGGTATAATTTCCCTTGTAGCTCGGCACGATCCGGTATTCGGATTGCGATGCGTTGAAATCCGACGCCAGCTTTTCCAGCTGCCGGCCGAGTTCGCCCGACATCGCGTGCCACCACATGATCTCGGTGACCGCCGATGCCGGCGACGCCAGCGTGAGAGTTGCGGCAACGGCCGCGAGCTGCAAAAATCTCAGAGCCGAATTCACCATGTAACCAATCTAATCTGTGGCGGCCGAGACGCCGCTCTCGCGCGATGGGCTCTCAATAAAGCCCTGAGCCAGCGGTTTCAATCCGCAAACGGTTGAGCGCAGCGCACCATTGACGCCCTTGGTGGTGCTGGCAGGATAGCCATCGCAAGGCGGCATCTGCTAAATGGGTTGAACCTTTCTTCCCCACCGCCGACATCATCATAAGGGGATGAGTTTTGCCTGTGTACAGCCGCGCCGGCCTTTCGCGGACCGTAACTCTCGTTGTCGCGCTGTCGCTGACGGCGGTCTCGACGGGTGTCGTTGCGCGGGCGTTCGACGCCGCCGATACAACGGGCGAAAACTTCAATCGCAGCAATGTGGCTGCAGCCCTGATCGGGACCTGCGTGCCAGCCGATGTGTTGGCCGATGCGGCTCCTGTTTCGCGCCATCGAATATCTGCAAAAGGTTACAGCAGCGTCAGGTTCGAAGCCGCTATGGCCGGCGACGCCAAACTGCCGCGCGGTGGCGCGGCTGATCGAATGAATTCGCAAGGTGGAGTGAATTAGCCTTGGCCATGCCGCGGCACGACGAACCCATGGAACGGCCGGCGGGTCTCGCCGCGCGGGGCCGCGCCCGGATCGTCGGGCTGGTCCGCGCGGTACCGATCCGGTGGCGCATCCTGTCGATCGCCGCGCTGAATTCGGCCGTGGTCGTGGTGCTTGCCGGCATGATCTGGAACGGCGCCCAGGTACTCGGTTCGGCCTGGGACGACGTGCGGCAGGTCCGCGAATCCGACAAGATCCTGGCGCTGCTGGAAAGCGAAACCAGCCGCCTGCAGAACCTGATCCATCGCTACATCAATCAGCCGAGCCCGGAATTGTTCGCGGAGATCCTGCTATTGCGCGAGGCGGTGCTGGGCACGCTGACCACGCGCGCGTCGACCGACCCGATGCTGTCGGGGTCGGTCGCAGAACTCGAGCGTGTCACCGATAAATTCCTCAACGGCTTCGGCGAGCTGCGCGCGGTCCAGGCCACCATCACGAAAACCTATCAGGACCAGGTGCTGGCTCCGGCCAAGGACATGGCCGGGCTGTATTCGATCATCGAAGGCGCCACCGGACGCCGCGAGGCCCTGATCTGGCCGGCGCTGGGCAAATCCCGCGAGGCATTTACCGCCATGCTGGTGGCCGCGAACGCCTATTATCTGTCGCTGGCAACGGCGTCCGCCGAGGACGCCCGCAGGAATACCGAGACCATCGAGAAAACCATCCCGGAGATGTCCGAACTGGCCGAAAACGATCTGCAACGCTTGGCGCTGCAGCGGCTGCAGGCACGAACGGTGGCGCTGCGCGAGGGCTTTGCCAAACTGTCGGAGCAACTGGCGAGCCGCACCGAGCTGTTGCGCAACACCATCGACGCCAGCCAGGCCGAAGCGATCGGCGCGATCGACGATCTGTCGGTCAAGATGCGCCAGCGCGAGCAGAAGGCGCAGGCGACCTTTGACCGCACGCTGACCAGCATTTCCCGCAAGGTGCTGTCGATCGCCGTGATCTTTCTCGGCATCATCCTGACCGCCGGCGTCATCATCGCGCTCTCGATCCGGCTGCCGCTGCAGCAGATCATGTCCTCAATGCACGCCATCACGACGGGCGACTACGACCGGCGCGTGCAGGGCACCAATGCCAAGGACGAGGTCGGCGCGATGGCGCGCGCGGTCGAGGTGTTCCGCGAAAACGCCATCGCCAAGCGCGAGACCGAGGACGAATTGCGCACCTCGAAGGAGAAGGCCGAGGGCGCCCTGCTCGAACTCAACGCCGCCCAGCAGAACCTGATCGACGCCGA
>CALROE020000463.1:0-4064 GCA_943369715.1 Bradyrhizobium ivorense | reverse complement strand
AGGCCTGCACCCGTCAGGGCGTCGATGTCGCCTGCGAAGACGGCCGGCGCGGCATCCTGTCCGGCGATGCGATCATCTGGGCCGACGGCTCGCGCTCGAGTCTGACTTCGCCGCATCCCAGCGTCATCGTCGGCAACAAGTCGTCGGTCATCGTGGGCCAGGGCGTGTTCGTCGGCAAGGGCAAGGGCGCGGTGCCGATGGACAATCCGAGCGCGCCCAACAAGGCGCGCTGCGCCGTGCTCGATGGCGTGTCGTATTGCTATTAGTGATACCGCGCGTTGAGATTGGCCGGACGGGGCGGCCATAGCGCCGATGGCTCCGCGATCAGCGGCTCGGCTGCCTCCCTGTCGGCGCGGACGTCCTGCAGCGCGTCGACGAAATCGGCGAACCATTGCTGGATCGTGCCGGAGCGAAGCTTCTTCATCATCGATTCCCAGCGCAGGCGCCGCTCGGTCAGCGGCATCGACAGCGCGGTCGCGATGGTTCGCGCCATGCCGTCGATATCGTGCGGATTGACCAGCAAGGCGGTGTCGAGCTCGTTGGCCGCACCGGCGAATTTCGACAACACCAGCACGCCGGGATCGGCCGGGTTCTGGGCCGCGACGTATTCCTTGGCAACCAGATTCATGCCGTCATGCAGCGGGGTGACGACGCCGACCTGGGCGGTGCGATAGAGACCCGCCAGCACGGTCTGGCTGAAACCCTTGTTGAGGTAACGGATCGGGGTCCAGTCGACTTCGCCGTGCCGGCCATTGACGTCGCTGACCAGCTTGGCGAGTTCGTTCTGCAGATTGCCATAGGCTTCGATGGCGCCGCGCGACGGCGTCGCGATCTGCAGCAGCGAGGCGGCGCGCGCGAGCCCCGGCTGCATGGTCCACATCCGGTCGAATGCGTTGATGCGGTTCGGCAGCCCCTTGGAATAATCCAGCCGGTCGACGCCGATCGCCAGCTTCTCGCCGTTCAGGCTGCGCCGCAGCCGCGACACGTCCGGATGCATCACCGCCTTGGCGGCCTGCCGGGCGAATTTCTCCGGGTCGATGCCGATCGGAAATACCGCAACGCGCGAGCGGCCGTGGCGTGAGGTGACCACGCCACCCTTCACGCCACCCTTGGCGGCGAGACCGAGATCCGAGCGGACATAGGACAGGAAATTCTCGCAATCATCCTCGGTCTGGAATCCGATCAGATCGTAGGCCAGCATCGCCTCGACCAGTTCGCGATGATGCGGGACGCCGCCGATGACGGCGCGCGCGGGCCACGGCGTGTGCAGGAAAAACCCGATCGGCTTGACGACGCCGAGATCGCGCAATTCCGCGCCCAGCGCCAGGAAGTGATAATCCTGAATCCAGAACGCGGTATCCGGCTTCTGAAATCGCAACAATGCGCGCGCCATGAAGGCGTTGACTTCGCGATAGCTGAGATAATCCGCCTGCGTGGCGCGGATCAGGTCGGTGCGGGAATGCAGCGCCGGCCACAACGCCGAATTGGCGAAGCCTTCGTAATATCCGCCGTAATGCGCGGCCGGCAGATCCAGCATGGCCAGCGCGCCCGCGCCCAATGCTTCAATTTCGGCGAATGGTTCCTTGTGCGCGCCATCACGCACGCGGCCACTGGAACCTACCCAAATCGCGCCGGATTTCTCCACCACCGGCAACAAGGCCGCCGCCAGTCCCCCCGTCATGGGTTCGTTGGCTTTGCCCCGTGATACACGATTTGAAACGACGACGAGGTTCACAGGGTCCCCTCCTGTTGGTCACTCGCGAATTAACGGCCATTCATCAATATGGTTCCGCGTCACCCTTTCAACGAAATGAAACCAAATTCGGGCGGGCAACGATGGAACTCCCGTGATTCACAATCGGCAGAAACCCGCATCGAAAACGGGTCGATGCGGATAAAAAGGCTTTGGAATGAATCAATTGACCGGGAACGATCGTGCATTCGCTTCCATCCGCCGATTTGATCGATGCGGAACTCTACGACGGTTCCCTCGAATCCCTTTCGTCATCGAGCAGATGCGCCAGCCATTCCCTGACATCGCTCGGCTCGTCGAAATGGCCGGCCACGCCTTTCGCGCGCCTGCCGACCGAAAATGCAAGGCCACGAAGATCCGGCATGATGGCAAACACCGATTCGTCGGTGACGTCGTCGCCGATGAAGAACGGACGGCGCCCCTTGAACGGTTCGTGGTTCATCAATTCCAGCACACCGGTCGCCTTGGTGAAACCCGAATGCTTGATTTCGCAAACGCATTTTCCGGGCAGCACCTCGATCGGCGCGTTCGGCAAATCGGCCCGGATCAGCGATAAAGCTTCGTAGATCGCCTTCTCCGCATGCGGCGCGAGCCGGTAATGCAGCGCCAGCGAGTAGCCCTTGTCCTCGAGCAAAATCCCGGGACTGAGCCTGGCGATCGCGGCAAGTCGCATCTTCAATTCCTTGTCCATCGGCGGCGCGTGGGTGGCGACCGATTCAGAATGGAGCGAGACCCTCATCTCCGCGCCGTGGCCGCCGACCCCCGGAAATTGCTCGGGCGCAAAGATCAGGTCGATGTCGTTGAGCGAACGTCCGCTGACCAGCGCCAGCGCGCCGTTAGTCCGCTGATGCAGGCGCTCCAGCGTCTTCGCCAGGCCGGGCGGCACCCAGACCTCACGCGGCGTCGGCGCCAGGTCGAGCAAGGTGCCGTCGATATCGAGCAGAATCGCGGTTTCGCTCAGGTGCGAAATGAGCGAGCGCGGCACCGGAACGGTTTCCGGCGCACCCGCGTCATCTCCCGAGGAGTCTCGCGGCATGGGCGTTTCGATCAAGTCCTGTTCCAGTTCCATCCGTTCGTCATTCATTTCATTCTACTCCACAAAGGCGAGCGGCCGCGCAACCGATTCCGGCGGCCGGCGCTCGGCAGCTATGCCGTAGCGCCAGCCGATCGCGGCGGCCGCGATCTTCAGCCCCGATCCCAACAGATAGCCCGCGAAAACACTGTCGCGCGATCCGGTGTCGATCAGTGCCCCAAACAGCATCGGGCCGGCCACGCCGCCCACGCCGGTGCCAACGGCATAGAACAACGCGATGGCCCGCGCCCGAACCTCCAGCGGAAAGGTCTCGCTGACGGTGAGATACGCCGGGCTGGCGGCGGGCGAGGCAACGAAGAAGATCACCATCCAGGCGATGGTCTGGGTCTGCGCGCTGAGCATGCCGATCGAGAACAGATAGCCCGACAGCGCCAGCAGCACGCCGGAGACGCCATGGGTGAACGCGATCATCGCGCGGCGGCCCAGCGTGTCGAACAGCCGGCCGAGCAGCAGCGGCCCGAGGAAGTTGCCGAGCGCGAACGGCAGGATGTACCAGCCGACCTGGTTCGACGCGATCCCGAAGAAGTCGGTCAGCACCAGCGCGAAGGTGAAGAAGATGGCATCGTAGAAAAACGCCTGCGCCGTCATCAGGGACAGTCCGACCAGCGAGCGTGCGATCGCCATTCCCGGACGCTGGTGCAGAAATCGACGTATCGGGACGCAATGCTGAATGGCGCTGTGCCAGTTGCAAATTCATTGAAACGGACCAATGAGAAAGCTCCCCGGAAACGCTGCTTTCCAAGGCTCTTCTGCTTGAAGTGCGGCGATGGTCGTGCCTGCCACCCTTAACAACGTCCCTGGAGGGGTGGGGTTCCCCGCATTGCGGCATTGGAACCGGGGCGACTTGGGGGCGGTGGGATTTCGCAGAGCTGTCACAATCAGCGAACTGCGCGATGATGACGTTGCTCTCTCAACGTCGTCCCTGCGAACGCAGGGACGACGGATGAGAGATTCTGCTTTCATAATGCAGATACAGTTTCGCGATCTCGCGGCGGGTTTCGCCCGAGCTTTGCCAGTGAACTTCCGCCCTCTTCAATCAGAGGGCGCGGGGAGGCCGGGCGCCCGATGCGCCCGATAGCCGCGTGTGCAAAAGTAGTTGGTAGAAGCACACGCGTTAGTCAGGTCACACCGGAATCACCCGGCACTCCCCGCGCAATGGTTTACGGCTTATAACGCGCTCTCCTCGGTGAGCCCTGCACTTTTGCCACCGTCGCCCGC
>CALROE020000462.1:0-4064 GCA_943369715.1 Bradyrhizobium ivorense | reverse complement strand
GTGGATTACGCTTTGGAAGTGCGCGGGGTTTCACTGCGCTTCGGTGGCGTGCGCGCGCTCACCGAGGTCAGTTTTGGCGTGCACGATGGCGAGCTGTTTTCGATCATCGGCCCCAACGGCGCCGGCAAGACCTCGATCGTCAACTGCATTTCGGGACGCTACAAGCCGACCGAAGGCCAGCTGTTCTATCGCGGGCAGGACATCACCGCCCTCAATCCGAACGCACGGCCGCGGCTCGGCATCGGCCGCACCTTCCAGAACCTCGCGCTGTTTCATCATATGAGCGTGCTCGACAACATCATGGTCGGCCGCCATCATTTGCTGAAGAACAATTTCCTGACGGGATCGCTGTACTGGCTGACCGGCGCGCGCCGCGAGGAACTCGAGCATCGCCGCAAGGTGGAGGAAATCATCGACTTCCTCGACCTGCAGTCGGTGCGCAAGGCCACCGCCGGCACCCTGCCCTACGGCCTGCGCAAGCGGGTCGAGCTCGCCCGCGCCATGGCGCTGGAGCCGCAACTGATCCTGCTCGACGAGCCGATGGCCGGCATGAACTTCGAGGAAAAGGAGGACATGGCGCGCTACATCGTCGACCTCAACGAAGAGTTCGGCATGACCGTCATGATGATCGAGCACGACATGGGCGTGGTGATGGATATTTCCCACCGTGTCATGGTGCTGGATTTCGGCCGCAAGATCGCCGAAGGCGATCCGGCAGCAGTGCTGGCCGATCCGCACGTCAAGCGCGCCTATCTCGGTGAAGAGGACGAGGTCCTGGTCGACCCCGACGACACCCCGGCGCCAGCGGAGACCGCGGCATGATGGATTACGCCGGCCGCGTCGCCCAAGCCGACACCTATCCTAAGTTGCTGCGCCTCAACGCCAGAGAGCACGGCGGCGAGATCGCGCTGCGCGAAAAGGATTTTGGACTGTGGAAAGTATTCACCTGGAACGACTACCAGGCCCGGGTACATGATTTCGCGCTCGGCATGGTCGAACTCGGGCTCGGCCACGGTGACGTCATCGGCATCATCGGCGACAACCGGCCGGACTGGGTGTCGGCCGAAATCGCCACCCATGCCATCGGCGCCATGTCGCTCGGCCTCTATCGCGACGTGCTGGACGAGGAAGCCGCGTATCTCCTGAGCTACGGCGAAGCCAAACTGGTATTCGCCGAGGACGAGGAGCAGGTCGACAAGCTGCTGGCGCTGGCCGACCGCGCGCCGCAACTCAAGCACATCGTCTATTCCGACCCGCGCGGGATGCGCAAATATGACGACCCGCGGCTGATGGAAGCCGCCAGGCTGGCGGAAATGGGGCGCGCCCGCGCCGCGCGCGAACCCGGCCTGTACGACAGGCTGGTCGACGAAACCAAAGGCGAGGACGTCGCGATCCTCTGCACCACCTCGGGCACCACGGCGCATCCAAAGCTGGCGATGCTGGCCGCCGGCCGTGTGCTGCGGCACTGCGCGACCTACCTCTCCTTCGATCCGAAGGGGCCGGACGACGAATATGTCTCGGTGCTGCCGCTGCCGTGGATCATGGAACAGGTCTACGTGCTCGGCAAAGGCCTGCTGTGCCGGATGAAGGTCAACTTCGTCGAGCAGCCCGACACCATGATGCACGATTTCCGCGAGATCGCGCCGACCTTCGTGCTGTTCGCGCCACGGGTCTGGGAATCCATTGCCGCCGACGTCCGCGCCGGCGTCATGGACTCTTCGCCGCTCAAGCAGAGCCTCTATGAGCTCGGCATGAAGACGGGACTGTCGGCGCTGGCGCATGGCAAGCACTCGACGATCGCGGACATCCTGCTGTTCCGCGCTCTGCGCGACCGCCTCGGTTTCACCCGGCTGCGCTCGGCGGCCACCGGCGGCGCGGCGCTCGGCCCCGACACCTTCAAGTTCTTCCAGGCGATGGGCGTGCCGCTGCGCACGCTGTACGGCCAGACCGAGATGCTCGGAGCCTACACCCTGCATCCGTTTGGTCAGGTCGACCCCGACACCACCGGCGTGGCGATGGCAGACAACATCGATATCCGCATCGACAATCCCGACATCCACGGCGTCGGCGAGATCGTGGTGCGACACCCCAACATGTTCCTCGGCTACTACAAGAGCCCGGAGGCATCCGCCGCCGACATGAGGGATGGCTGGATGCATTCCGGCGACGCCGGCTATTTCAACGCCAACAAGCAGCTCGTGGTGATTGACCGCATCAAGGATCTGGCGGAAACCGCGCGCGGCGAACGCTTCTCGCCGCAATACATCGAGAACAAGCTGAAATTCTCGCCCTACATCGCCGAGACGGTGGTGCTGGGCGCCGGCCGCGACGCCCTGGCGGCGATGATCTGCATCCGCTTTTCGATCATCTCGAAATGGGCGGAGAAGAAGCGGATCTCGTTCACCACCTACACCGACCTCGCCTCGCGCCCCGAAGTGTACGCGCTGCTGCGCAAGGAAGTCGAAACCGTCAACGCCACGCTGCCGCCGGCGCAGCGCATTTCCCGCTTCCTGTTGCTCTACAAGGAACTGGATGCCGACGACGGTGAACTGACCCGCACCCGAAAGGTACGCCGCAGCGTCATCAACGAGAAATACGCAGGGATCATCGATGCGATCTATGGCGGCAAGAGTGACATCCCGGTCGATACCGTGATCCGATTCCAGGACGGCACCACCCAGCGCATCCGCACCACGCTGGCGGTGGTCGACCTCGGGCACGATGCGGCCGTGGCGGAGGCCGCGGAATGAGATCGACAGCGCTCAACACCGAACTGGACCGGCGCGTAAGTCACCTCTCCCCGCGTGCGGGGAGAGGTCGGATCGCGCTAGCGATCCGGGTGAGGGGGAGCCTCCTCAAGCGCGGTCGCAATCGTTTCAAGAACGCCCGACATGTTCCCCAGCACGTCGTTGTTCCAGAACCGCAGAACCCGGTATTTGTGATCGATAAGCCATTTGTCGCGAACGACATCTCGCGGGTTATCCGCGTGCTGCCCCCCATCCACCTCAATGACCAACCGACGTTCGCGGCAGATCAGATCGACCGTGTAGGGACCGATCGGATCTTGACGCACGAACTTGTAGCCGTTGAGAGCACGCGACCGAAGGCGGTACCACAAGGCGGTCTCCGCTTTGGTGGCGTCTCGTCTCAAGCGCCGGGCGCGACTGGTTTTGACTTCATTGGCAGCGCGCATGCTGCGCCTCCCCCTCACCCGGATTGCTTCGCAATCCGACCTCTCCCCGCACGCGGGGAGAGGTTAGCACCTCACATGATAGCATGAACACCCAGCTTCTGATCCAGCTCCTGGTCAACGGCCTCGTGGTCGGCACGCTCTACGGCGTGGTCGCGATGTCGTTCGTGCTGATCTACAAGGCGACCCAGGTGGTCAACTTCGCACAGGGAGAACTGCTGCTGGTCGGCGCCTGGGTGTGCTGGGCGCTGCTGACCAAATACCAGGTGCCGTTCTGGCTCGGCATGCCGATCACGCTGGTCTTCATGTTCATCTTCGGCATCGCGATCCAGATCGTCATCCTGCGCCCGATGATCGGCGAGCCTATCATTTCGGTGATCATGGTGACGATCGCGCTGTCCACGGTGTTCTCGGCGCTGATGAAATGGATGTTCGGCGTCAATCTGCAGCCGTTTCCGCGCATCTTCGCCACCCAGCACGTCAATATCCTGGGACTGCAGGTGCAGACAGTCTATCTGATGAGTCTCGCGGTTTCGGTAGCGATGATGATCGGGATGGCGTGGTTCTTCCGCTTCTCCAAGTATGGCCTCGCAATGCGCGCCACTGCGTTCAATCAGCAGGTGGCGCAATCGCTCGGCATCTCCGTCAAGAGCGTGTTCGCGATGGCGTGGGCGATCTCGGCGACGGTGTCGGCGGTGGCCGGCGTGGTAGTAGCCGTCGTCAACGGGGTCTCGGCGGGGCTTTCGGCCTACGGTATCAAGGTGTTTCCCGCCGCGATCCTCGGCGGGCTCGACAGCGTCGGTGGCGCGGTGCTCGGCGGCATCATCATCGGCCTTCTGGAGAACTTCGCGCACTTCCTCGACAGCGAGTATCT
>CALROE020000461.1:0-4071 GCA_943369715.1 Bradyrhizobium ivorense | reverse complement strand
GCGGATCTCGGCAAGGTTCCGGGGGTCAGCGCCGAGAGCGCCCGCAAGATTTTCGAGTTTTTCCATGCACAGCCGGGATAGCGGCAGTTTCGCGCGCCAGCCCCGCGTTGTCTTCAACCGGTCACGTGCGCCGCACGGTTGACCTGTAGGCTTGGGCGGTATTGGTAAGGCAGATGAACATCGCAACGACCAAAGGATCGGCCAAGGGAACAGCCAAGAGCTCGATGTCCCTGCCGAATATCCTGACCTACGGCCGGATCGCCGCGATTCCGGTGGTGGTGGGCTGCGTCTTCCTGCAGTCGATTATGTACTACCCGTTGTGGCTGCGCTGGGTGGCGCTGGCGGTATTTATCGCCGCGGCCATCACCGATTATCTGGATGGCTATTATGCGCGGATCTGGGACCAGCACTCGGCGTTCGGCCGGATGCTGGATCCGATCGCCGACAAGCTGCTGGTAGCATCCTGCCTCCTGATGCTTGCGGCAGATAGCAGCATCCATGGCTGGACGCTGTGGGCCGCCATCGTGATCCTGTGCCGCGAAATCCTGGTCTCGGGCCTGCGCGAATATCTCGCGGCCCTGCGGGTCAGCGTGCCCGTCACCAAGCTGGCGAAATGGAAGACCACCATCCAGCTGGTCGCGATCGGCTTTTTGATCGCCGGCGAAGCCGGCGAGGCGATCCTGCCGCCGACCACGCTGATCGGCATCGTCCTTTTGTGGGTGTCGGCGATTTTCACGATCTACACCGGCTGGGACTATTTCCGCGCCGGCATTCATCATCTCATCAAGGAGGATGAGGGTTGAAGGTCAAGTATTTCGCCTGGGTGCGCGAACGAATCGGCAAATCAGAGGAAACGGTCGAGCCGCCGGCCAGCGTTCGCACGGTGGACGACCTGATCGCCTGGCTGGCGGGACAGGGCGAGACCTACGCCCATGCCTTCGAGACGCCACGGGTGATTCGCGCCGCGATCGACCACGCCCACGTCAAATCCGATACCGCCATCGCCGGCGCCCGCGAGATCGCCTTTTTCCCTCCGATGACCGGCGGCTGATCCAGGCATGGCCGCCCATGTGACCATCCGGATCCAGCAAGCCGATTTCGACATCGGCCGCGAGATCGCAGCGCTCACGGGAGGCCGTACCGATATCGGCGCCGTCGTGACGTTTTCCGGGATCTGCCGCGGCAGCGAGGGCAACGAGGCGATCGCGGCGCTGACGCTGGAGCATTACCCCGGGATGGCGGAGGCCGAAATCGCCCGACATACCGAGACTGCAATGTCGCGCTGGCCGCTGACGGGCCTGACTGTGATTCATCGCGTCGGCCGCATCACGCCCGGTGAAAATATCGTACTGGTGCTGGCGGCCTCTGCGCACCGGCAGGCGGCATTCCAGGCGGCGGAGTTCCTGATGGATTATCTGAAGGCCAATGCGCCGTTCTGGAAGCGCGAGGAAAAGCCCACCGGAACCAGCTGGGTCGACGCGCACAGCCACGACGACGCCGCCGCCGCGCGCTGGACCAAATCCTGATGGCGAAGCACGCAAAACAGGCGCCGAAGCGGCCCGCCGCGGCAAAACTGCCCAGGGTCGCATCCGGCGAACTCAAGACCCTGCTCGATTTCGTGCGCTATGCGACCAGCCGTTTCATCGAAGCGAGACTCGTGTTCGCGCATGGCACCACCGATCCGGTGGCGGAGGCCGCCTTCCTGGTCTGCGAAACGCTGCACCTGCATCCCGACCAGTTCGAGACATTCGCGATGGCGCGGGTCACGGCCAACGAGGCCAGGGCCATTCTCGACGTGATCGCGCGCCGCGTCACCTCGCGCAAACCCGCCGCCTATCTCGTCAACAAGATCTACATGCGCGGACTGCCATTCTATGTCGACGAGCGCACCATCGTGCCGCGCTCCTTCATCGGCGAATTGCTGGACTCCCATTTCGGCGGCGCGGATGACGAAGCCGGCGGTTCGCTGATCGAGGATCCCGCAGACGTCGAAAGCGTGCTCGACCTCTGCACCGGCTCGGGCTGTCTCGCCATCCTCGCGAGCCGGAATTTCCCCAATGCCCGGATCGACGCGGTCGACCTGTCCAAGGACGCCCTCGCCGTCGCCGCGCGCAACGTCGCCGATTATGGACTCGAGGACCGGATCACGCTGCACCGGGGCGACCTGTTCGCGCCGCTCGAAGGCCGCCGCTACGACCTGATCATCTCCAATCCGCCCTATGTCGATGCGCAGGGGATGGCCGACCTGCCGCGCGAATGCCGCGCCGAGCCGAAACTGGCGTTCGACGGCGGCGCCGACGGGCTCGATATCGTCCGCCGCATCCTCGACGAGGCCAAGCGGCATTTGACGCCGCGGGGCGGGCTGTTGTGTGAGATCGGCCGCTGCCGGCCGGCGCTGGAGGCCGCCTACCCGCAACTGCCGCTGCTCTGGCTCGAGACCGTGGATTCCGACGGCGAAGTGTTCTGGATCGGCGCCGCCGATCTGTGAGCGGCCAGGATTCTTGACCGACCGGATTCGTGAGCGACCAGATTCTTGAGCGACCAAGTGCCGCGCAGGCCTCAATCCGCCCGATTGAGCGCAAATATTGCGCCGCATCAGCGTTCCCGTCGCGCGGCGAAGCTGATAGCCTGCGCCGGCAGCCGCCCATGTTCCGAAAACCTTGAAGAGGCCCCCATGCTGGATAAGAGCCCACGCCCCGCCACCGTCAACGTGCCGAACGATCTCGCCGCGCACTGGATGCCGTTCACCGCCAACCGGGCGTTCAAGAAGAACCCGCGGATGCTCGCCGGCGCCAAGGACATGCACTACATCACGGTCGACGGTCGCAAGATCATCGACGGCGCCGCCGGCATGTGGTGCTGCAATGCCGGCCACGGCCGCCCCCAGATCGCCGAGGCGATCGGCAAGATGTCCGCGACGCTGGACTACGCGCCGCCGTTCCAGTTCGGCATTCCGCAGGCCTTCGAGCTCGCCACCCGCATCGCCGATCTGGCGCCGGATGGCCTCGATCACGTGTTCTTCTGCAACTCCGGCTCGGAGGCTGCCGATACCGCGCTGAAAATCGCGCTGGCCTATCATCAGATCAACGGCCAGGGCGGCCGCACCCGGCTGATCGGCCGCGAGCGCGGCTATCACGGCGTCGGCTTCGGCGGCACGTCCGTCGGCGGCATTGTCGGCAACCGCAAGATCTACGGCTCGCTGCTGACGGGCGTCGACCATATTTCCCACACCTACGACCGCGAGAAGCAGGCCTTCAGCAAGGGCGAGCCGGAATATGGCGCGCATCTCGCCGACGATGTGGAGCGGCTGGTCAATCTGCACGGCGCCAACACCATCGCCGCCGTGATCGTCGAGCCGATGGCCGGATCGACCGGCGTGCTGCCGGCGCCGAAGGGCTATCTCAAGCGGCTGCGCGAGGTCACCCAGAAGCACGGCATTCTCTTGATTTTCGACGAGGTCATTACCGGCTATGGCCGGCTCGGCTTCGCGTTCGCGGCCGAGCGTTACGGCGTGCTGCCGGACATGCTGACATTCGCAAAAGGCATCACCAATGGCGCGGCCCCGATGGGCGGCGTGCTGGTGCGCGACACCATCCACGACGCCTTCATGAGCGGCCCGGAGCATGTCGTCGAATTGACCCACGGCTACACCTATTCGGCGCACCCGATCTCCTGCGCCGCGGCGTTGGCGACGCTCGACATCTACCGCGAGGAAAAACTGTTCGAGCGCGCGAAAATGCTCGAGCCGAAACTCGCCGACGCCGTGATGTCGCTGAAGAACGAACCCAATGTGGTGGACATCCGCTGCGTCGGCCTGACCGCGGCCGTCGACCTCAGTTCCCTACCCGATCTGCCCGGCAAACGCGGCTTCGACGGACTCAACAGCGCGTTCCATGACAACGACCTGATGATGCGCGTCGCCGGCGACACGCTGGTGCTGACGCCGCCCTTGATCATCACCGAGGACCAGATCGGCGAGATCGTCGACAAGGTCGCCAAGGTGATCCGCGCGGTGGTGTAGGGACGTCTCGGGTCCCGGACGCGGCGCAACGCCTTTTCGGCGTTGCGCCG
>CALROE020000460.1:0-4076 GCA_943369715.1 Bradyrhizobium ivorense | reverse complement strand
GGCGCCGCCCATGGGAGCCGACAAGAAGGCCAATCGGCGCGGCGCCGCGCGACTTGCCGCGGTGCAGGCGCTCTACCAGATGGACATCGGCGGCGCCGGCATCAACGACATCTTCGCCGAGTTCGAGAGCCACTGGCTCGGCAACGAGGTCGAGGGCGATACCTATCTGCCGGCCGAGGCCGCGTTCTTCCAGGACGTCGTCGCCGGCGTGGTGCGCGACCAGGCCAGGCTCGATCCGGTGATCGACGAGGCGCTTTCAAAGGGCTGGCCGCTGAAGCGGATCGACGCCATTTTGCGCGCGGTGTTGCGGGCCGGGGCCTACGAGCTCGAGCATCGCAAGGACGTGCCCGGCCGCGTCGTGGTGTCGGAATATGTCGACGTCGCGCACGCCTTCGTCGAATCCGAGGAGACCGGCATGGTGAACGCGGTGCTCGACCAGATCGCCCGCCAGTTTCGCGCCGACGAGTTTTCGCGGGGGTAGGAGAGGATGGGCGCTCGCCGCACATTCGATTGTCATCACCCGCGAAAGCGGGTGACCCCGTACGCCGCGGCCTCTCGGTCGGTCGCTGCCGTCTCTGGGATACCGGGTCGCCCGGTCAAGCCGGGCGATGGCAGTTGTCGGGATGGCGCAACATGACTCATCCCCAACAGTCCGCCACCGGTGAAGACGCCCTGATCTCCCGGTATTTCCGTCCGCTCGCGACCGATCCCGGTGCGTTCGGGCTGATCGACGACGCGGCGATCCTGCAGGCCGGCGGCGACGAGATCGTGGTGACCACCGACGCCATTGTCGAAGGCGTACATTTTCTGCCCGATGATCCCCCTGACACCATCGCGCGCAAGGCGCTGCGGGTGAATCTGTCCGATCTGGCGGCCAAGGGGGCAGTGCCCGCGGGTTTTGTGCTGACGCTGGCGCTACGCGTCCAGGACGATGGCTGGCTGACGCCATTCGCATGCGCGCTTGGCGAGGACGCGGGCCTGTTCGGCTGCCCACTGCTCGGCGGGGATACGGTGTCGACGCCGGGGCCGGTGATGATCTCGATCACCGCGTTCGGGCGAGTGCCTCCAGGCAAAATGGTCCGCCGCAGCGGCGCGGCGCCCGGCGACCGCATCGTCGTGACCGGGACGATCGGCGATGCCGCGCTTGGTCTCGATATCCTGAAAGGCGGTGCGGCCGCCGCCGCGCTCGCGCAAGACGCCGCGGCCAGCCAGATGCTGGTCGGCCGCTACCGCGTGCCGCAGCCGCGCAACGCCCTGGTGCAAGCTGTCCGCGACCATGCCAGCGCGGCGATGGACGTGTCCGACGGTCTGGCGGGGGATCTCGCCAAGCTGTGCGCGGCGTCCGAGGTATCCGCCGTCATTGATATCAAGAGTATCCCGTTGTCCGCTCCCGCCGCGGCATTGCTGGCCAAGGGGACGGTCGGCATCGAGGCGATCGTTTCCGGCGGCGACGATTACGAGATTCTGTGTGCGATCCCGGAGGCCGGCTTCACGGCGTTCGCGCGGGCGGCCGGGCTGGCCGGGGTGGCCGTGACCTCGATTGGAACGGTGATCGCGGGAACGTCGGTGCCGCGATTCCTCGACGCGCACGGCAGCCCGATCGCCTTAAAGCGACTGTCCTACAGCCATTTCTAGAATTCCCGAAAAAACCGCCGCTTTGGATGCAAATACCTGCCGAAATCGTTGGTTTTGGCCCTCCGGAGCGTTGCGCAGGGGATGCGATTTTGGCATGGTCCCGCCGATTTAGGGCCACCCCTTTGGGCAGGGGCAGGCCTTCTTTTTAGGCGCCCGCCGCTTCCGCGGTGTGGTGTGGGGTAGATCCAGGATCTGAGGCAAATTCAATGACAGTATTATGGGCGATTGTGCTCTGCGGAGCGCTTTCCATCGTTTACGCGATCTGGGCGACGGCATCGGTCATGAAGGCCGATGCGGGTAATCCGCGAATGCAGGAAATCGCGGCCGCGGTGCGCGAAGGCGCGCAGGCCTATTTGAAGCGTCAGTACATGACGATCGCCATCGTCGGCGTCGTGATCTTCGTGCTGCTGGCCTACTTCCTCGGCATGAAGGTCGCGATCGGCTTCCTGATCGGCGCCGTGCTGTCGGGCGCTGCGGGCTTTATCGGCATGAACGTCTCGGTCCGCGCCAATGTGCGCACCGCGCAGGCTGCCACCACCTCGCTGGCCGGCGGACTTGAACTCGCCTTCAAGGCCGGCGCCATCACCGGCATGCTGGTCGCGGGTCTGGCGCTGCTCGGCGTAACCATCTACTTCGCCTATCTCACCCAGGTCCTGGGCCTCAAGGCCAACGATCGCATCGTGGTCGATTCGCTGGTGGCGCTCGGCTTCGGCGCCTCGCTGATCTCGATCTTCGCCCGTCTCGGCGGCGGCATCTTCACCAAGGGTGCGGACGTCGGCGGCGATCTCGTCGGCAAGGTCGAAGCCGGCATTCCCGAAGACGATCCGCGCAACCCGGCCACCATCGCCGACAACGTCGGCGACAATGTCGGCGATTGCGCCGGCATGGCCGCCGATCTGTTCGAGACCTATGCGGTGACCGCGGTCGCCACCATGGTGCTGGCCGCGATCTTCTTCGCGACCTCGCCGCTGCTGGTGAACATGATGACGCTGCCGCTCGCGATCGGCGGCGTCTGCATCCTGACCTCGATCGCCGGCACCTTCTTCGTCAAGCTCGGTGCCAGCCAGTCCATCATGGGCGCGCTGTACAAGGGCCTGATCGCCACCGGCGTGCTGTCCCTGGTCGGCGTTGCCGCCGTGATCTACTGGCTGATCGGTTTCGGTCCGCTGGCGGGCGTGAAGTATACCGGCATGGCGCTGTTCCAGTGCGGCATCGTCGGTCTCGTCGTCACCGGCCTGATCATCTGGATCACCGAATACTACACCGGCACCGAATATCGTCCGGTGAAGTCGATCGCGGCGTCCTCGGTCACCGGTCATGGCACCAACGTGATCCAGGGCCTGGCGATCTCGATGGAATCCACCGCCGGCCCGGCGATGGTGATCATCGCGGGCATCCTCGTTACCTACAGCCTTGCCGGCCTGTTCGGCATCGCGATCGCCACCACCACCATGCTGGCGCTGGCCGGCATGATCGTGGCGCTCGACGCCTTCGGCCCGGTCACCGACAATGCCGGCGGCATTGCCGAAATGGCCGGCCTTCCGAAGGAAGTCCGCAAGGCCACCGACGCGCTCGACGCCGTCGGCAACACCACCAAGGCGGTCACCAAGGGCTACGCGATCGGCTCGGCCGGTCTCGGCGCGCTGGTGCTGTTCGCGGCCTACAATGAAGATCTCAAATTCTTCATCGCCAATGCCGCGAAGTATCCCTACTTCCAGGGCGTGACGCCCGACTTCTCACTGAACAACCCCTACGTCGTGGTTGGCCTCTTGTTCGGCGGCCTGCTGCCGTACCTGTTCGGCGCGATGGGAATGACCGCGGTCGGCCGTGCCGCCAGCGCGATCGTCGAGGAAGTGCGGCGTCAGTTCCGCGAAAAGCCCGGCATCATGCAGGGCACCGACAAGCCGGATTACGGCCGGGCGGTCGACCTTCTGACTAAGGCGGCGATCAAGGAAATGATCATCCCGTCGCTGCTGCCGGTGCTGTCACCGATCTTCGTCTACTTCGCGATCTATGCGATCGCGGGCGGCGGTGCGGGCGGCAAGTCGGCGGCGTTCTCGGCCGTCGGCGCCATGCTGCTCGGCGTGATCGTGACCGGCCTGTTCGTCGCGATCTCGATGACCTCGGGCGGCGGCGCCTGGGACAACGCCAAGAAGTACATCGAGGACGGCCATTACGGCGGCAAGGGCTCCGATGCCCACAAGGCAGCGGTGACCGGCGATACCGTCGGCGATCCCTACAAGGATACGGCGGGTCCCGCCGTCAACCCGATGATCAAGATCACCAACATCGTGGCGCTGCTGCTGCTGGCGATCCTGGCGCACTAAGCGTTACGTTACGACTGAAACGTAAAACCCCGCGGCGCAAGCCGCGGGGTTTTTCTTTTCTTGCGATTGTCAGAGATCCGTAGCCCGGGTGGAGCGCAGCGTAACCTGGGGCCT
>CALROE020000459.1:0-4088 GCA_943369715.1 Bradyrhizobium ivorense | reverse complement strand
ATATCCAACCTTTTCAGTCCTGACCGGATCGGATTCTGGATTCTGCTGACCTGCGCGATATGGCCAATGTTGCTGCGGCGCATTCGACGCCCGCTGGTTTGGCCATCCCAGCCTCGCCTCGCCACCGCCCCTTCCGATCTCGACCATCTGTTCGGCGTGCAGGCCGTGACGCGCTCGCTGATCCTGTTCAACGTGATGTTCGCGCTGCAGAGCGGGCTCGACCTGACCTATCTCTGGGGCGGCGCCAGCCTGCCCAATGGCATGACCTACGCGTATTATGCGCACCGCGGCGCCTATCCTCTGATCGCGACCGCGCTGCTCGCCGCCGGTTTTGTCCTGATCGCGATGCGGCCGGGCGGACCTGCGGAGCAATCCCGGCTGATCCGCCCGCTGGTCCTGCTGTGGACCGGACAAAACGTCCTGCTCGTGGTCTCGTCGATCTTCCGGCTCGATCTCTATGTCGCAGCTTACTCGCTGACCTATCTGCGCCTCGCCGCTTTCATCTGGATGGGGCTGGTGGCGGCCGGGCTTGTGCTGATGCTCGTTCAGATCAAACTGAACAAACCCAATTCCTGGCTGATCTCAGCCAATGCCGTCTCGCTGGCGCTGGTGCTGTACGGATCCTGCTTCATCAACGCGCCTCAGCTCATCGCCGCCTACAATGTGCAGCATTCCCGGGAGATTGACGGCGTTGGACCCCGGCTCGATTTGAACTATCTGCGTTCGCTGGGTCCTCAGGCCTTGCCCGTCCTCGAACCGCACTTGCCGCAGATTCCGTCGCTCCACTCCACCATTTTGGAATTGCGGTCCAACCCGCATATATGCGCGACCCGGCCGCGGCCTCCGGAAAACTGGCGGGCCGCCGGGTTTCGGACATGGCGCCTGCAACGATATTTGGCTAACAATCCCGACATTGCGCAAAAACCTCTCGACGGCGGCAAAGGCTAGCGAACGTGGCTCATTCCATTCTCGTCGTCGATGACGACCCCCATATCCGCGACGTCGTCCGCTTCGCGTTCGAGAAGACCGGCATGGCGATCTCCATTGCACAGGACGGCAAGGAGGCGCTGGCCCGGTTCGACCGCAACGTCCACGATCTCATCGTGCTCGACATCGGCATGCCTGAAATGGACGGGCTGGAGGTTTGCCGCCAGATCCGGAAGACCTCGGATACGCCAATCCTGTTCCTGTCGGCGCGCGACGAAGAGATCGATCGCATCCTTGGTCTCGAAATCGGCGGCGACGACTATGTGACCAAACCGTTCAGTCCGCGCGAACTGGTGGCGCGGGTCAATGCGATCCTGCGGCGGGCGCGCAATACGCCGGCGCCTGCGGAAAGCAAGGCCATGAACCATGGCGGGCTCGCGCTCGATCCGGACGCGCGCACCGCGAGCTTCAGGGAAACGCCGATCGCGCTGACGGCGCTGGAATTCTCCATCCTGCGCACGTTGCTGGCGCGGCCGGGCTTTGTTTTTACGCGCGAGCTTATTCTCGATGCCGCCTATGCCGGCAATATTCATGTCGCCGACCGCACCATCGACAGCCATGTCAGGAACATCCGCGCCAAGTTTGCCGGCGCCGGCTGCGAGTCCGCGATCGAAACCGTCCATGGCGTCGGCTTCAAGCTGGGACGCTGCGAGGCCGCGCGTTGAGCGAGCCTCCGGTCAACACCAGCCGGAAATGGCGGCCAAGCCTCAGCCTCGTCGTCTTTGTCGTGCTCACCAGCGTGCTCGTACTGCCGCTGTTCAGTATCTATTTCCTCAAGGTCTACCAGAACCAGCTGATCCAGCAGGCCGAAGCCGAACTGATCGCGCAAAGCGCCGCGCTCGCCGCCACCTTCCGCCGTGAGGTGGAGACCGGAATTCCGCCAGGCGTCGCGCTCGGCGCGAAGGTTGCCCCCGTCGCGCCAAAACCATCCGAGGAACCGTATCAGCCGATCTGGCCAGAACTCGAACTGGTCAGCGAGAGCGTGCTGCCGCCACGACCGGCGGCGCGCCCGCCAACAGCGCCGGCCGATCCCGCCTTCGCCGCACTTGGCGCGCGCATGGCGCCGGATCTGGTCGCCACCCAGAAGGTGACGCTGGCCGGCTTCCGGCTGCTCGATCCCAACGGCGTCGTGATCGCCGGTCGCGAGGAAGTCGGGCTGTCGCTGGCGCATCTGGAGGAAGTGAGCGAGGCGCTGCAGGGACGCTTCAAGGGCGTGCTGCGGGTGCGCATCTCCAAGAACGAACAGCCCTCGCTCTATTCGATGAGCCGAGGCACCGGGATGCGCGTCTTTACCGCCATGCCGGTAATGGTGCGCGAGCAGGTCGCCGGCGTAGTCTATGCCTCGCGTACGCCGAGCAACGTCTTCCGTGACCTGTACGCACAGCGCACCAAGGTCATTCTCGCTATCCTGTCGATGATCCTGCCCACGCTGCTGATCGGGGTGCTGTTTCACCGCACCATCACCGGGCCGATGCGCGAGCTGGTCGAGCGCACCAATCTGATCGGCAAGGGTGATCGCGACGCACTGCGGCCGCTGAAGCGCCACGGCACCAGCGAGATCGCCCGCCTCTCGCAGAGTTTTCTGGATATGGCGCGGCGCCTGAATACCCGCTCCAGCTTTATCTCGACCTTCGCCACCCACGTGTCGCATGAGTTGAAATCGCCGCTCACGTCCATCAAGGGCGCGGCCGAACTGCTGCGCGAGGACGTCGATGCACCGGACATGGACGACGCGGACCGGCGCAAGTTTCTCGACAACATCATTGCCGATGCCGACCGGCTCGGAACGATCGCCGGCCGCCTGCGCGATTTCGCCCGGGCGGAAAACCCGGTCGCGCTCGGCGCCGCCAGGCTGTCGGTCGCGGTCGCTGGCCTCCGTTCGACCTTCCCCGCGCTCGATATCCGCGCCGGCGGCGACCTCGAAACGCCGATGCGGATCTCCGAGGACAACGTCCTGATCATCTTTTCCAACCTGGCCGACAACGCCGTGCGTCACGGTAGTTCGACGCTCGACGTATCCGCGGTGCGGCAGGGCAACTGGCTCAAGGTCACCGTCAGCGATGACGGCGAAGGCGTCTCCCCCAACAACCGGGCCCAAATTTTCGACAGTTTCTTCACCACCAGGCGCGACAGCGGCGGCACCGGGATGGGCCTCGCGATCGTGCGCGCCATGCTCGACGCCCATGGCGGCGCGGTCCGTCTCGCCGAATCCGACCATGGGACCAGCTTCGAGCTGACATTCCCCGTGGCCGACACCGCGGCCTCCTGATGCCCGACGCTTCGATCGGCTGCGACAGACTAACGCGAAAATCCCCGATCATCGCCCGCGCCGGCCTGTGCCTTGCCATCATCGCCTGCGGCCTCGCCTTGCGCGGATCGGGACTTGGCCTCGGCCTGCCCGCTTTCGTCGTCAAGTATGGCGGCTCCACTCTGTGGGGGGCGATGGTGTTCTTCCTGGTGGCGATGGCGGCTTCACATCTTACCCGGCCGCGCATCGCGCTGATCGCAGCCGGGATTGCCGTCAGCGTCGAACTGTTCCGGCTGGTGCATTTCCCGGGGCTCGACGCCTTTCGGCTGACCCTGCCAGGCGCGCTGCTGCTCGGCCGGATTTTTTCGATGTGGAATATGGTCGCGTATGGCGTCGGGATTGCTTTGGGAGTGTCGTTCGATCATCTCGCCATGCCTACCCGTTCAGGACCAGCGTCGGACAGCCCTCACTCCGCCAGCTGAAACCGCTCGAAGCGATGCAGTTCCTGTTCGATGCGCGTCTTCAGCTCCTTGCGCGCGCCCCTGGCCGCTCCCGCGCCGACCCAGCTCCATTTCTGCACCAGCAGCTTGCGGCTCTTGCGGTCGGTCTTCAGATCGAGGGCTGCGACGATATTGTCGCCGACCAGCACCGGCAACGCGAAATAGCCGAACACCCGCTTCTCTTTCGGCACATAGGCTTCGAAGCGGTGGCCGTAGTCGAAGAACAATTCGGTGCGCTTGCGCTGGATGATCAGGGGATCGAACGGGGAGAGGATGTGCACCTGATCGGAAGCGTCTTCGCCTGCCCGCTCCAGCGTCGCGGGCTCCGCCCAATGCTCCTGCTTGCCGGCGCC
>CALROE020000458.1:0-4113 GCA_943369715.1 Bradyrhizobium ivorense | reverse complement strand
CGACGGGGAGAGGTGAAGGAAGCGGCGGCGCCCGCTCATATCTTCTTCCCCGCCAAAATCTCCGCGACCTGCGGAATGTCCTTGTCGCCGCGGCCGGAGAGATTGAGCACCATCAGGTGATCCTTCGGCCGCTTCGGCGCGAGCTCCATCACTTTTGCAATGGCATGCGCGGGCTCCAGCGCGGGAATGATGCCCTCGAGTCGCGACAGCAGTTGAAATGCAGCCAGTGCTTCGTCGTCGGTCGACGACAGATAGGTGACCCGGCCGGTCTCGTGCAGCCAGGAATGCTCCGGCCCGATGCCGGGATAGTCCAGCCCCGCCGAAATCGAATGCGCATCCTGGATCTGGCCGTCATCGTCCATCAGCAAATAGGTGCGGTTGCCGTGCAGCACCCCGGGCCGGCCGCCGGCGATCGAAGCCGCATGCAGCTGCGTCAGCCCGTGGCCCGCCGCCTCGACCCCGAAGATCTCGACAGAGGGATCGTCGAGGAACGGATGAAACAGCCCCATCGCGTTGGAGCCGCCGCCGATGCAGGCGATCAGCGAATCCGGCAGGCGGCCCTCGGCCTCCTGCATCTGGGCGCGGGTCTCGACGCCGATCACCGACTGGAAGTCGCGCACCATCATCGGATAGGGATGCGGGCCGGCGACGGTGCCGATGCAGTAGAACGTGTTGTGCACGTTGGTGACCCAGTCGCGCAGCGCGTCGTTCATCGCGTCCTTCAGCGTGCGCGAGCCGGACTGCACCGGGATCACCTTGGCGCCCAGCATTTCCATGCGGATGACGTTGGGCTGCTGCCGCTCGACGTCGACTGCGCCCATATAGACGATGCATTCGAGCCCGAACCGCGCGCACAGGGTGGCGGTGGCGACGCCATGCTGGCCGGCGCCGGTCTCGGCGATGATGCGCTTCTTGCCCATCCGCCGCGCCACCATGATCTGGCCGAGCACATTGTTGACCTTGTGCGAGCCGGTGTGGTTGAGCTCCTCGCGCTTGAAATAGATTTTGGCGCCGCCGAGATGCTCGGTCAGCCGCTCGGCGAAATACAGCGCCGACGGCCGGCCGACATAGTGCTTGAGATAGCCGTTCATTTCGGCCTGGAACGCCGGATCGGCCTTGGCGTCGGCATAGGCCTTTTCCAGCTCGAGGATCAGCGGCATCAGCGTTTCCGCGACGAAGCGGCCGCCGAAAATGCCGAAGTGACCGCGGTCGTCGGGGCCGCTGCGGAAGGAATTGGGCAAGGAATTTGACAAGGCTGGATTCATCGGACCATCAACTCTTCGGTGGCGCGCGCGGCGCGAATGAAATCGCGGATCATCTCGGGGTCCTTGAGGCCGGGCGTGCGCTCGACGCCGGAGGAGACATCGACGCCGCCGGCGCGGGTGACGCGGACGGCTTCCGCGACATTGCCGGCATGCAGGCCGCCCGAGACCATGAACGGCAGTTTGAGATCGAGATGTTCCAGCACATGCCAGTCGAACACTGCGCCGAGGCCGCCCGGACGCGTGGCGTCCCTCGGCGCTCGGGCATCGAACAGGATGCGATCGGCGACCGCGGCATAGCCCGGCAGCGGCGCAAGATCGGCTGCGGTCGCAACCGCCATCGCCTTCATGACGGGCAATCCGAAGGCCTGCTTGATGTCGCGCAGCCGCGCCACGGTCTCCTTGCCGTGCACCTGCAAAATGTCCGGCTGCATCGCCTCGACGATATTGGCGAGCGTGGCGTCGTCGGCATCGACCGTGAGCGCCACTTTTGTCGCGCGGCCCCTGGCCTGTTTGCCGAGTTCGCGCGCGGTTTCCAGACTGATGTGCCGGGGCGAGGGCGGAAAGAACACGAATCCGACCATGTCCGCGCCGGCCTGCAGCGCGACGTCGAGCGTCTCGCGCGTGGACAGGCCGCAGATTTTGACGATCAGGGACATGGGTTCAGGGCAGATCTGGTTTCAAAGCAAACTGGTTTCAAGGCACGGATACGGGCGGCAACAACAGGCCAGGGCAGGGAAGCGGACGGGGCGGGTTCTACAACGTCGCGTCCTGCTTGTCTCGCCCGCCGGACCGATAGCCGCCGCCCTGCATCAGCGCGGGAAGGCGCTGCGGATCGCCTCGCAGGGCCGCTGTATTGGCGCGCAGATCGGCCAGTTGCGACCGCGCCGCCCGGGCGTCGGCCTCGTGCCGGCGCGCGGAGCGCCGCCAGTGGCTCTGCCGGAACCAGGTCGCCGTGCCGCCCGCGACCACGCCCAGGATCGCCACTACGATGATGAGCACGAACAACGGCAGCGTCACCGCGACCGTCGGATAGCTGGAATTGAACGGATCGAACGATACCGTCACCAGATGGCGGTTGGCGACCGCAAAGATCACGAAGAACAGGCCCAGCGGAACCAGCAGCAGAGCGGAGAAGAATTTTCGCATGACCATCTCTCGCGTTGCAAAGGTCGGCTTGGGCCGGCTCGTGTGTCCCGCCAAGGGAGCGCCCGGGGCAGCGGACTGACCGCGGATACGCGCAAAACGCCTACGCGCCGGTGTCGGGAACTCCGCCATCGCGGTTCAGCCGCTCGCGCATTTCCTTGCCCGTCTTGAAAAACGGAACGCTCTTCTGGTCGACCGGCACATGCGCGCCGGTGCGCGGATTGCGGCCGGCCCGGGCGGGACGATGCTTCACCGAGAACGCGCCGAAACCGCGCAGCTCGACCCGGTCGCCGCGCGCCAGGGCTGCCACGATCTCGTCGAGGATCGCGTTCACGATATTCTCGACATCCCGCTGATAGAGGTGCGGGTTGTGCTCGGCGATACGCTGAACAAGTTCGGATTTGATCATCGAGATTGGGACCCGGGAATATGCGGAAATGCATTTCCGTGAAAATAGCTAGAACTGTCAAGACGCTAAATCGATTTTGGGCAGCGCGAAAAGGCGTGACAAACGGCCGGATTCGGGATTGCGACGATACCCGCAGTGCGGGAGAACGGCACGGACACCGGACATAGGTGGATCAATTGGCTCCCGCGGGCTGCCACAATGCGAGCATTCCATCGAGACTGAGGCGGTCGATGGCCCGGACCAGGCCGGCCTGCTCGACCTGGCGCGCGACCGCGCTCAACCCGAGCGCGTCCAGCGTAATGGAAGCCGCCGTTCGCAGAAAAGTCAGGTCGCCGAGCCGCGGCGTCAGCTTGAAATCGCGCACCGGCAAATCGGGCTTGACGTTTTTCTGCGCGACCAGCCAGGCAATGGCGGTCTTCTCGTCGCCGAGCGCATCGACCAGCTTGAGTTCGATCGACTGGCGGCCGGTGAAGATCCGCCCGTCCGCGACTTTCTCGAGCAAGGCATCGTCCATGCCGCGCCGTTGCTTCACGAGGCCGCGAAACCAGGCATAGGAATCCTTGACCAGCGAATCCAGTGCGGCGCGCGCTTCCGGACTGGTCGGCTCAAATCCGTTGGGCGCGGCCTTCAACGGCGAAGACTTCACCTCCTCGACCTTGATGCCGACGGTCTTCATCAATTCGCTGAAATTCGGATACTGGAACAAGACACCGATCGAGCCTACCAGCGAGCTTTGCTGCGCCACGATATGATCGGCCGCAATCGCGGCGATGTAGCCGCCGGATGCCGCCAGTCCCTCGACCACGACCACTACCGGCTTCTTCGCCTTCAGGCGCACCAGCGCGTCGTAGAGCTGCTCGGAGCCGGCCGTGGTGCCGCCGGGCGAATTGATATGCACGACGACGGCCGCGGCGCGGGATTTTTCCAGCCGCTCCAGCGCCTCGACGCGATCATTGTCGCTGCGGATCAGGCCGTCGATATGGACCCGCGCGATCGAGCCCGACGTCGTGAACGCGCCGCGTCCGGCCGGCGTCGCCACCACGGCAATTGTGACGATGGCCGCGATCACGACCAGGGCCGAGACCACGCGCCAGAACGTCAGCTTGCGGCGGATCCGGCGGCGATCGACGATCACGTCTGAATCAAGCGACATCGAGAATTCTCCCAGCGAGCGGTCGTTGAGGGGCCGCACGGTATTCTCCGCGCAGCCCTAATATGTCGTGCCTCAAATACATCAATTGCGATGCAATATGAAGAAAACAAGGCCCTTCGTCGTTCCGGCGAACGCCGGGACCC
>CALROE020000457.1:0-4117 GCA_943369715.1 Bradyrhizobium ivorense | reverse complement strand
TCCAGAACAGATCGAATCGCCGCCGCTTGTTCCTGAAACGGTTGACCAAGAAGCGCCGTGTCCGGTTGCGACTACGGAAGTGACGCCCGCTGCCGCCGAGGCCGTGCTGGTCGAGCGCGTCACCGTCGCAGAGCACTACATGGTGGTCGAATACATCCCGGAGCGCCGCGCCCGACCGCGGACGCTGGAGCTGGTGGCGTAGCACACGTTCTGGCCCATGTTCAGCACCAGCTGGCCTGCTCGCCAGCCGGCGCGCGCAGCAATTCCTGGATGTTGGCTTCGATGATACGGAAGCCGACATTGCCGTAGAGCTTCTGCCGCCCCTCGTTCAGGACGAAGCTCGGGCTGCCCTCGATGCGCATCCTGTCGGCATCCTGGTAGTCGGACGCCAGCCTCGCATGGGCCGTGCCATCGTGGATGCGCCGTTCGACCGCGTCGATATCGACGCCCAGCGCCTCGGCCAGTTCGCATTGAACATCCCAGCGCGCAATGTCGCGGCAATCCCGGAAGAACGCGCAACGTAATGCCCACAGCACCTCGTCAAAGACGGCGGCCTCGCGCTCCTGCTGCCATTGCCGGACAGCCGTCATGAACAGGTGCGCGCTGCTCGAAGTCGGCGGGCGCGTGGTCAGCCAGACCTCCGGGTGCAACTCGACATGGGGGAACTGCAGCGCCACGTGCCGCAGATGCGCGTTGAACCCGGCATATTCGCCCTTGTCCTTCCAGCTGGCGGGAATTTTGGCGGCGGTATTGGCGAACACCATGCAGAAGCGGTGGTCCAGCTCGACCGTATCGCCGAACTTTTCCTTGATCGCGTCGATGCGCGCCTGGGCGATGTAGGCCCAGATGCACAGGACATCCGAGAAATAGGAAACCTTGACGACGCTCATTCAGATCGACTCCTCACACCACCACGAACTGGCCCATCATCCCGGCATCCTCGTGTTCGAGGATGTGGCAGTGATACATGTACGGACGCCTGGGATCGGCGAAGTCGGAGAATTCGGTGATGACCCGGACGGTCGAATCGGGATCGACCAGCACGGTGTCCTTGAGGCCCCGCTCGTGCGGCAGCGGCGGCCGGCCGTCGCGATCGAGGGTGCGAAACTGGACGCCGTGAATATGAAACGGGTGAGCCAGCGGGCTGGTGTTCCTGATCCGCCAGATTTCAACGCTGCCCAGCGCAACCCGCTCGTCGATGCGGCCCATGTCCATGGCGCGGCCATTGATTCCCATCGCGCCGCCCATCCCGGCGCCGCCCATCATCCCCCCCATGCCCATCATCGGCATGTCCAGGGAAAAGGTGCGGGTGCGCGCCGCTTGCGCCGCGATCCAGCCCGGAACCTGAATCAGCCGCTCGGGAAGCCGCAGATCCGAACTTTCCAGTTTTTCCGCGCGCAGCTCGATCACCGGAAACGTCTCGCCGTTGCCCGCCATGCCGCCCATCATCATGCCCGGGCCCATGCCGCCGGCCCCGGCCCGGTCGGGGTAGCTCATCATTCGAACCGATTGATGGCTCTGCATGTCCAGCAGGATCTCGACCCGCTCGCCCGGCCCGAGCCGAACCCGACGCAATCGCTCTGGCTGCCCCAGCAGGCCTCCGTCCGAGCCGATCACGACAAGGTCCGCGCCATCATCGCGGCCGAGCGTGTAGATGCGCGAGTTCGAGCCATTGAGGATGCGCAGGCGCGTCCGTTGCCGGCGCAGAACGACATGCGGGCTGGTCGTTCCGTTGACCAGCAGGACGTTGCCCTTGTAGCCCATCATGACGTCGTGCATCGTCAGGTCATAGTCGAAGCTGCCGTCGGCTGTGAACCGGCGGTCCTGGATGACGAGCGGTATATCGTCGACGCCATAGTCCGTGGGCAGTCCGAGCGATTTGCTCGGCTCGTCCTCGATCAGGAACAGGCCGGCAAGGCCGCGCAGCACCTGCTCGCCGGTCTGCTCCATCAGGTGCGAATGATACCAGCACAGCGATGCCGCTTGTTTGATGGCGAACGAGGTCTCCCAGACTGCGCCGGGCTCGATCACCTGATGCGGGCCCCCGTCGCTGGCCGCCGGCAAATGCAGGCCATGCCAGTGCAACGTGGTCGGTTCGGTCAGGCTGTTCCTGACCCGCATCGTGACACGATCGTTGGTGCGGCAGCGAATCGTCGGACCGAGATAGGCACCGTTGATTCCGAGTGTCGGGGTCGAGATTCCCGAAAGGAACTCGGACTTCCCGGACGTCACATTCAGGTCGTAGATGCTGCCGTCAGTTCCGGGCACCCCCTCGAGCAGCGGCGGAATCCTGAGCGGGTTGGCGAAGCGGCCGGCGGCAGCCATGCCCGACCGCGACGACAGGAGAAGCGCGGCGCCGGCCGCCGTCGCTCCCCTCAAGACACTCCGACGGGAGATCATTGAACCGGGACCTGAATGAGCCATGCCACAGTCAGCCTCCGATTCCGGAGTTCCCCATTGAGCCAGATCAAAGCTGCGCTGATGTCGCGCCGATCGTCGAATCCGATCATTTGACCAGGATCGTTCCGATCATTCCGGCCTCGCGGTGACCGGGGATCAGGCAGGCATATTCGAACTCGCCGGCCTTGGTGAACTTCCAGAGCATCTCGCCGGTCTTCTTCGGCTCGACCTCCTTTCCATTCGGTTCCTCGTGTTCCATGTTCGGGTTGTTTTTCATCGCTTCGGCATGTTTGAGATTGTCCGCGGTGCTGGCCAGCACGAACTCGTGTTCGAGTTCACCGTTGTTGCGCAGCACGAATTTGATCTGCTCACCCCGCTTGACCTCGATCCGCGCCGGCACGAACAGCATCTTTCCGCCCGACTCACCCATCGTCACCTGGACGGTCCTGGACGGCTTTTTCGGATTGCCCGGCTCGCCGGCCGAGAATGTTTCGCCATGGCCGTGGCCGTGGCTGTGCCCTGACGGCCCTTCGCCTGCCCAGGCGTTGGCTGAAAGCAGCGTTGCGGCGATTAGCGCGATCCCGCTTTTGGTCCAATTCATCATCTCTCAATTCCTTCGCGTCTGATGTTGCCTCGTACCGTGTCGACCCGATCGTCGGCCGGTTTGATCTCAGTCAAATTTCGCCTGAATGGTTTTGCCGTCCGGACCCGTCAGCTGCACGACCCCCTTGGGCCGGTTCGGCAACGCCGCCGCGGCGCTGCCGGAAAGGCGGGTGCCGTCGACGGGCGCCAGCACCACACGCTGCGATTTTCCGCCGGCCACCAGGATCGCCGTTCCCTTGAAGCCCGAGGCCGCGACGGGCTTTTCGCTTTGATCGCTGATGAACACATCGACGGTGTCGGACTTCACGACCATTTCGACATGGTAGGCTCCCGCATCGGCGATACGTCCGCCATGCGTTCCCTTGGCGTCATGAGCCCAGGCTGAAGCGGCCGAGACGAGCAGGGCTCCGATCAACAGAAATCTTGCATACATCTTTGTTTCTCCATGTCTGAGTCTAAAGGATTGGGTCTAGAAGGCTTCGGCCGGCGATGGTCCGTGCGCGGGATCCCGCAGCGCGGCGGCGTCCCGCCGCAGGCGTTCGAGATGCTTTTCGCCGTACCGCAGGAACAGCACCGGCGTCAGAACCGTATCGAGCAGCGTCGCGCTGATGAGGCCGCCGAATATCGTGACGGCCACGGGATGCAGGATTTCCTTGCCCGGCGTGGCCGCGTCGATCAGCAGCGGAACGAGTGCGACGCCCGCAGCCAGCGCCGTCATCAGCACCGGGGTCAATCGTTCGAGACTGCCGCGAACCACCAGCTCGCATCCGAACGGCATGCCTTCCTGCAGCGCCAGGTTGATGTAGTGGCTGATTTTCAGGATGCCGTTGCGCGCCGCGATACCGGTCAAGGTGATGAAACCGACCATCGACGCGACCGAGAGCGGTTGACCCGTCAGCCAGAGCGCGATCACCGCCCCGATCAGGGCGAGCGGCACATTCCCCATCACGATCAGGGCAAACAGCGCCGAGCGATAGCGGTTGTACAGAATCGCGAACACCAGCGACAGCGACAGCAGCGAGAGAATCCCGATGGTCCGGCTCGCTTCCTCCTGCGCCTGAAAGGTGCCTTCGAGGCGCGTGTAGAACCCTTCGGGCAGTCTCGTCGATGCAAC
>CALROE020000456.1:0-4120 GCA_943369715.1 Bradyrhizobium ivorense | reverse complement strand
TGAACTTGCCAAGCGCGTCGCCGAACGAGAACATGAAGATCGCCAGCAGCATCAACCCGATGCCGGCCAACCGCGCGGAACGCTCGTCGTAGGTCGATATTTTTGCGAACAGGCTCATTCCGTGTCGCTTCCTCGCTTATCGTCATGGCCGGACTTGATCCGGCCATCCACGCCTTTGGCGCAGCGGCTGTTGTAAAGACGTGGATGCCCGGGACAAGCCCGGGCATGACGAATTGAACCAATTGCCGCAGCCGTGTTGCTGCGTTACCGATACGCCTCACCCTTTTTGCCGAACCTTTCGCAGGGAAATCAGGCATGACCGAGTTCGATCCCGCCACGCACCGCATGGTGCCAGAGCAGCGCTGGTTCGAGGATTTCGTACTCGGCGAACGCTTTGTCATCCCGAGCCGCACCCAGACCTCGGCGGTGTTCGCCGCGTTCCAGACCGCCAGCGGCGATACCCATCCGATCCATTACGACGTCGAGTACTGCCGCGCTCGCGGCATGCCGGACCTGCTGGCACATGGCTTCCAGACCCTGGTCCACACCGCGCCGGGGGCCGGCCTGTTTCCCTATATCGTCGAGGAATCGCTGGTCGGGTTTCTCGAACAATCGAGCAAATTTCTAAAGCCCGTCTACGCCGGCGACACCATCTATCCGGCGCTGGAAGTGACGGAGCTGGTGCCGGGCCGGACCACCGGCGTGGTGGCCCTGCGCAGCACCGTGTTCAACCAGCGCCGCGAACTGGTGCTGGAGGGAACGCAGAAGTTCCTGATCCGCCGGCGGCCGGCCTAGTCGCTTTCCGGTTTCCGACCGAAGAGAACGATATGGCTTCAAGCGATGCCGAGCGATCGGTGGCCGGCCAGGTGCTGCGGGTCGATGGCGGCGGGCAGTGCTGGCCGGAGTGAGAGCTTCCGGATCGGGCCAAATCGGGCCCGTTCACCCTATCGCAGGGAATACCGCCAAAGGCCTCAAAAAGGCTGAAAATGCGAGCTTTTCGCTCATATTCCGACATCTAAAGGTTGCCCCTTGGGGCCCCCTGCACTACCTGTAGCCCATGAAATTCCTTGACGAAGCAAAGGTCTATATCCGCTCCGGCGACGGCGGCAACGGCTGCGTGGCGTTCCGCCGCGAGAAGTATATCGAGTTCGGCGGACCCAGCGGCGGCAATGGCGGTCGCGGCGGCGATGTCATCATCGAGGTGGTGGACGGGCTCAACACGCTGATCGACTACCGCTATCAGCAGCACTTCAAGGCGCAGAAGGGCACCAATGGCATGGGCAAGGACCGCCACGGCGCCAACGGCAAGGCCATCGTGCTCAAGGTGCCCGTGGGGACGCAGATCTTCGACGAGGATCGCGAGACCCTGATCCACGACTTCACCGCGCTCGGCGAGAAATTCGTGCTGGCCGAAGGCGGCAATGGCGGGTTCGGCAACGCGCATTTCAAATCCTCCACCAACCGCGCCCCGCGTAACGCCAATCCCGGCCAGGAAGGCGAAGAGCGCTGGATCTGGATGCGGCTGAAGCTGATTGCCGACGCCGGCCTGGTCGGCCTGCCCAATGCCGGCAAGTCGACCTTCCTCTCCGTGGTCAGCGCCGCCAAGCCGAAGATCGCCGACTATCCGTTCACGACGCTGCATCCGCAGCTCGGCGTGGTCGACGTCGACGGCCGCGAATTCGTGCTGGCGGATATTCCGGGCCTGATCGAGGGCGCGCATGAAGGCGCCGGCCTCGGCGATCGCTTTCTCGGCCATGTCGAGCGCTGCCGCGTGCTGCTGCACCTGGTGGATGCGACCTGCGAGCATGCCGGCAAGGCCTACAAGACGGTGCGGACCGAGCTCGACGCCTATGAAGGCGACCTCGCCGACAAGATCGAGATCGTCGCGCTCAACAAGATCGACGCGGTGACGCCGGATGAATTGAAGAAGCAGAAGGACCGGCTGAAGCGCGCCGCCAAGAAGACCCCGCTGCTGATCTCGGGCGTCACGGGCGAAGGCGTCAAGGACGCGCTGCGGGCGCTGGTCGCGGTGATCGGCGAAGCCCCGGTGTCGCTCAAGGCCAAGGGCACCCCGGCGGAGCCGTGGTCGCCGGCGCCGCAAGGCTGACGTCAGCCCTGACATCAGCCCTGACTTGCGCCGGTTCCGGCCCGCTGCGAAACTCGCAACAACCGCTTCACTCGACTGCATCCATGACCCGCCCCAGCCTGAAAAATTTCCGCCGCATCGTCGTCAAGGTCGGCTCCTCGCTGCTGATCGACTCCGATGCGGGCGAAGTGCGGGAGGCCTGGCTCGCAGCGCTGGCCGCCGACATTGCCAAACTGCACGGCGAGGGCCGCGAACTGCTGATCGTCTCGTCGGGCTCGATCGCGCTCGGCCGCAGCCGCCTGAAACTGCCGCGCGGCGCATTGAAGCTGGAGGAAAGCCAGGGCGCCGCCGCAGTGGGGCAAATCGCGCTGGCGCGGATCTGGTCGGAGGTGCTGGGCCATCACGGTATCGGCGCCGGGCAGATCCTGGTGACGCTGCAGGACACCGAGGAACGACGCCGTTACCTCAATGCGCGCTCGACCATCGCCAAGCTGCTGGAATGGCGCGCGGTGCCGGTGATCAACGAAAACGATACCGTCGCCACCAATGAAATCCGCTACGGCGACAATGACCGCCTCGCCGCCCGCGTCGCCACCATGGCGAGCGCGGACTTGCTGATTCTGCTGTCGGACATCGACGGCCTGTACGATGCGCCGCCCGGCGCCAATCCCAACGCAAAGCTGATTCCGATCGTCGAGTCCGTCACCTCGGAGATCGAGGCGATGGCGGGGGCGGCGGAATCCGAACTGTCGCGCGGCGGCATGCAGACCAAGATCGAGGCGGCCAAGATCGCCACCACCGCCGGCACCCACATGCTGATCGCCTCCGGCAAGATCGAGCACCCGTTGCAGGCCATCGCCGATGGCGGGCCCTGTACCTGGTTCCTGACCCCCGCCAATCCCGTCACCGCCCGAAAGCGCTGGATCGCGGGCTCGCTGGAGCCGAAGGGCACGTTGACCATCGACGCCGGCGCCGTCAGCGCGCTGCGCGCCGGCAAGAGCCTGCTGCCGGCCGGCGTGATCCGGGTCGACGGGCAATTCGCCCGTGGCGACGCCGTGGTGGTGCGCGGCCCCGACACCCACGAGATCGGCCGCGGCCTGGTCGCCTATGACGCCGACGACGCGGAGAAAATAAAAGGCCGCTCGTCGCCGGACGTGATGGTCATTCTCGGCGTCAGCGGCCGGGCGGAAATGATCCACCGGGATGATCTGGTGATGGGCACGTCCCGGGGCTGACCGACGCTGGGCCAATGGCCTAGCCCGCCCGTTGTCGGCCGCCGCCCGCCAGCCATGCCCTCGCCGCCCTTCGCAAAATGCCAATTTCCGTGCTAGGACATGGCCTTAATTGACCAGGGAACCGCGATGAGCGCGCCGCTGAAGGCGATCGACGGCAACGCCGATTTGCCTGCCATGATGACCGGGCTTGCCTCCCACGCGCGCGCTGCCGCGCGGGTGCTGGCGCTTGCCTCGGCGGAGCAGAAAAACCGGGCACTGGAGGCGATCGAGCGTGCTATCCGCGCCAATGCCCCCGCGATCCTCGCGGCCAATGCCGAGGACGTCGCGGAAGTCCGCCATGGCGGTGCGACTTCGGCCTTCATCGATCGCCTGACGCTGACGCCTGCGCGGATCGACGCGATGGCCGATGGTGTCGCGACCGTGCGCGGGATCGCCGATCCCGTCGGCCTCGTCACCGAAAGCTGGCAGCGCCCGAACGGCATGACCATCGAACGCGTGCGGGTGCCGCTCGGCGTCGTCGCGGTGATCTTCGAAAGCCGCCCCAACGTCGCCGCCGACGCCGGTGTGCTGTGCCTGAAATCCGGCAACGCGGTGATCCTGCGCGGCGGCTCCGACAGTTTCCGCTCCTGCCGCGCGATCCATGATTGCCTGGCGCAGGGTCTTCGCGAGGCAGGCCTGCCCGAGGCTGCGATCACGCTGGTGCCGACCCGCGACCGTGCCGCGGTCGGCCTGCTGCTGACCGGATTGAACGGCGGCGTCGACGTCATCGTGCCGCGCGGCGGCAAGAGCCTGGTGGCGC
>CALROE020000455.1:0-4122 GCA_943369715.1 Bradyrhizobium ivorense | reverse complement strand
CAATACGCATCCCACCTTCGCATCTTCGGGACCGACATTTCGGAGGCCATGCTGCGCAAGGCGAAGGCGCGGGTTGCGGATCTGGGCCTGAAGAATGTCGAGGGCCTTGCCGTGATGGACGCGGAGAAGCTCGAATTTCCAGATGGCTCGTTCGACGTCGTGATGGCGCAATATGTGGTGACCGCGGTCCCCAATCCGGAAGTCGCACTGGACGAATTCGCCCGGGTCCTGCGGCCCGGCGGCGAATTGATCCTGCTGAGCCGCGTCAGTGCGGATGCCGGCATGCGCCGCTTCATCGAGCAGCGGCTGCAGCCGGTGGTGCGTCAGCTCGGCTGGCGAACCGAATTCGCCTGGTCGCGCTACGCGAAATGGCTGGCGGGCGCGCCCGGCATGGGATTGATCGAGCGCCGTCCGGTGCCGCCGCTCGGCCACTTCTCGCTGATCCGCTTTCGCAAGATCAAGGCCGTCGCGGTCGCCGCTTGAACCTGCGCAAGCAGGCGGCCGCCGACCGCGGCGTCATGAAGCCGCACATGTCAGTATGATGTCGTCACATGCCGGACATCGAATCCCGGTAGATAAAAATCAACCTAGCTTGGGGGAAGAGATGATGAGCAATTTCCGCGAACAATTGCGAACGCAACGGTGGGATGACCATCGCTACTACCATCACAGCCGCATCAACCAGAGCCTGCACTTCGTCAGTGCCGCGAGCTTTCTGATCGCTTATGTGCTGCTGTTCTTCGATCCGGTGGCCGCGGCCCTGATCGGCTGGCTGGTTTCGATGACAACAAGGCAGGCGGGCCACTTCTTCTTCGAGCCCAAGGGCTACGATCATGTCAACGAGGCGACCCACGACCACAAGGAAGAAATCAAGGTCGGCTACAATCTGAACCGCAAGATCGTGCTGATGACGATCTGGGCGGTGTCGCCCGTCGTGCTGTTCGTCGATCCGACCCTGTTCGGGATCTTCGCGCCCTGGAGCTCGCCGGCCGATTTCATGCGCCAGGTCGCCAAGGTCTGGCTCGCGATCGGGATCGGCGGTCTCCTGTTCCGCACCGTGCACCTGTTCTTCATCCGCGACGTCGAGACCGGCCTCGTATGGATGACCAAGATCCTGACCGACCCGTTCAGCGACCTCAAACTGTACTACAAGTCGCCGCTGTATTTGCTGAAGGGCGAGTTGATCGATCCCGGCCTCGAAAAACACGTCAAGCGCGCCTGAATGTTGGAATTCGATCGGCGCCTTGTATCAGAACTCGTCATGCCCGGCCTTGTGCCGGGCATCCACGTCTTGGCAGTACGACAGCAAGGGAAGACGTGGATGGCCGGGCATAGGCGAGCGGAAGCGACGCCGTCCTTACACGGCTATGCCCGGCCATGACAGAGAGGGCCGAAGCCGTCCGTTCACCGCGACCGTCGTCGCGTGATCATCTCTTTCAGGATCTGCCGGCGGATCGCCTTGTTGGTGAGCGCGGCGTCGCGCCACCACCAGCCATCCCGCTTCATCTTTTCGGCTGCTGCCACAAAGCGGTCGGCCACTTCGGCGAAATCCGCGTCGGTATAGTTCAGGCTGAAGATCAGACGGCCGGTCCCGACCCAGCTCAGGGCGAGCTGTTCCGCTCGCAAATAGTATTGCAACATCCAGTTGTAACGCGACGGCTCGGTATATTGCACCATCCAGATCGACGACAGGTTGGCGACCCGCACCGGCAGATCCCGCGCGGCCAGTCTTTTGTTGAGCTGTCGCGCCCGCTGGTTCCAGGTATCGTCGAGCCCATCATAGATCACGCGGAAGGTGGGATCTTCGAGACGGGTGAGGAATTCGTCCATCGCCGTCATGACATAAGGGTGCGAATTGAAGGTGCCGCGCGCGAAGCAGATGTCGACCGGACGGTCGTCACGGTAGCGGCGCATCAGGTCCTTGCGCCCGCAGACCACGCCGACCGGCAGCCCGCCCGCCAGGCTCTTGCCATAGGTCACCATGTCGGCGCGAACGCCGAAATATTCCTGGGCGCCGCCGGCGGCCAGCCTGAAGCCGACGAAGACCTCGTCGAAGATCAGGACGATGCCGCGCTCGGTGCAGACGTCCCGCAGCGCTTTCAGCCACTCGCCGTACGCGGCGCGATCAAAATGGCCTTTGCGCGAGCTGTCGACCAGCGCGGAATCGGCGGGGGCGCCGGCGTTGGGATGAAGCGCCTGCAGCGGATTGACCAGAACGCAGGCAATGTCGCGCCGCGTCTTCAGCACATGCAGGGTCTTCTCCGACATGTCGGCCAGCGTATAGGTCTCGTGCGGCGAGATCGGATTGCCGACGCCGGGCTGCACGTCGCCCCACCAGCCGTGATAGGCGCCGGCAAAGCGCACCAGATGCGAGCGGCCGGTGTGATAGCGGGCCAGCCGTACCGCCTGCATCACGGCTTCGGTGCCGGACATGTGGAACGAGACCTCGTCGAGCCCCGAAATCGCGCACAGCCGCGCGACGTTGTCGGTAATGACCGGATGATAGGAACCGAGCACCGGGCCGAGCGCGTGGGCCCGCGCCGCGGCCTTCGCAATGCACTCCTTGTAGAAATCATTGCCGAAGATGTTCACGCCGTACGAGCCGGTCAGGTCGTAGAACAAATTGTCGTCGGGGTCGGTGACCGAGACTCCCGCCGACGATACCATGAAGGCGCTGGTGCCGAGATGCTCGCGGACCAGCCGGCTGTACTGGAACGGCACGCGGTAGGCTTCGGTGAATTGCAGGTCGGAGATTTTCTCCGCGGCCTGCAGCGTCATTTGCCTGCCCTTGGGGAATCTCTCCTTGTAGAGCGCCGCCAGCTTGAAGAAGCCGTCCTGCCGCTGCAGCGCGACTTCTGCCGGCGCGCCGTCCGAGCGGAAGAAATCATCGATACCGAATTCGTAGAACGGCACCAGCCGCGCGACCATGCGGGACATCTTGGAATGTCCCGTCAGCGAGCGGTGTTTGGCGCGCGAAAGCGCCAGCCGGGCGTTCAATTTGGGAAAGACTGTCGCGGCGCCGGTTATCGCAACCGCGGACAAAGCCAGAATCGGGAGAGGCGAATCCATGCCACCAGCGCTAACCAGTACAGCTGACAGGATCATGACAGTGCGAGGCCTGATCGCCGCTTTGACCCAGCAGGAAAATCTTAATTTCCTGCTGACCAACCGGATTCCGCGGGCGGCGCTGACCCGGTTCATGGGCTGGTTCAGCAGGATCGAAAACCCGCTTGTAAGGGACATGTCGATCGCGTGCTGGCGGCTGTTCTCCGAACTCGACCTCAGCGAGGCGCGCAAGACCAGCTTCAAGAGCCTGCACGATTGCTTTGTCCGCGAACTGCGCCCCGGGTTGCGGCCGGTCGACCCTGATCCTGCAATCGTGGTCAGCCCGTGCGACGCCATCATCGGCGCGCACGGCCGCATCCAGGATACCGAGCTGTTTCAGATCAAGGGCGCGCCTTACTCGCTCCTGGACCTGCTCGGCGATCCCGCGCTGGTCGAGCAGCACCGCAATGGCCGGTTCATCACGCTGCGCCTGATGTCGAGCATGTACCATCGCTTCCACGCGCCGCATGATTTGAGGATCGAGCGGGTCACGTTCGTGCATGGCGATGTCTGGAACGTCAATCCGATTGCGCTGAAGCGGGTCGAGCGGCTGTTCTGCAGGAACGAACGGGCGGTGATCCAGACGCGGCTGGCGTCAGGCGAGGCGCTGACGCTGGTGCCGGTGGCCGCGATCCTGGTCGCGAGCCTGCGGCTGCATTTTCTCGATCTCACGCTCAACGCCCAAAGCCGCGGGCCGACCGTTTTCCCCTGCGATACGAGTGTGAGCAAGGGCGATGAACTCGGCTGGTTCGAGCACGGCTCGACGATCATCGTGCTGGCGCCGGATCATTTCGAGTTCTGCGATAACGTGGTGGACTCGGCGCGGATCAACGCCGGCCAGCCGCTGATGCGGCAACCGTCCGCATAATCTCGATTTTGCCGCCGGACGCCGCTATATTGCGGACGATCGATACCGGATTCGAAATCGCAAGATTGGGACGCAGGATGGCGCGGGCGCCTGTATTGGCGGCGGGAGGCATTGTGCTGCGGGGGGACACCCCGCTGTTCGCGGTGGTG
>CALROE020000454.1:0-4139 GCA_943369715.1 Bradyrhizobium ivorense | reverse complement strand
TCGACCATCAGGAAGAAGCCGGCATCATTCCTCGACAGCACATCCAATGCGGCCTGGACCTGCTCGGTCAAATCAGGCTGTTCGGGAAACTTGCCAACGCCGCCGCCCTTCAGGAATTTACGGTCCAGCGCGCCATCCATATTTCCCGTGGCGAACAGGCCGAGCAATTGGCGCGTCTCGGGTTGGGCCGCCAGCGTATTGAGTTCGCCTGCGGTCGTCGCCATCCTGTAGCCGGCCTCGCGAAACCGGGTGACATAATCGATATCGTCCTTGCGCTTCGAGCCGGGCGCATCTTTCGGAAGGAAATTCGCGCTGCCGCCGCCCATCAGGACGTCGGGCCTGGCGGCGAACAACTGCGCGACGATCTCGTCATAGGTGCCGCGGCGGCGGGTATGCGCGATCATCGCGGCCGGCGTCGCATCCTCGACTCCGGTATTGGTGACGATGCCGATGCCCAGGCCGAGCCGCCGCTTCGCCAGACTGGTGATGGTTTCGACCCTGGGGTCGTCGAACGGACTGATGGTGCGGTCGGCATAGACGCCCATCGCAGCCGACGCGGTCTTGTGGCCGGTGGCATAGGCGCTGGCCGAGTTGGCCGAATCGGTGATGATCGAATCCGAGCCGGCGGTCGCCACCAGCGCCATGTGGGGCATGTCGTCGATCGCCAGTCTGCCGAGACTCTTGCCTTCCGCGATGCCCTTGGACAACAGCCGTGCGGCGGTGCGATGGGCGGGCGACAGCCCGTCGCCGATGAACAGGATCACGTTCTTCGCCTTGCGCGGCCCGGTGTCGTAGACCGTCCACGCCAGCTTGCGGCGGCGCGTGCCATCGCCGACTTCGACCGTGACACGACCGGGCCTGGTCAGCGCGACGTCGCGAAGAATCAGCGCCGACTGCTCCTTGCCGTCTTCGCGCTCGATGAAGGTGCCAGTGCGGCCGAACACCGCGGCATAATCCTCGCCATTGACCGTCACTTGCAACTTCGCCGGATCGACCCGGTCGGGGAATTCGACCTTGAAGTCGAATCTCGCGCCGGCAAGAATCTCGGCGCGGTCGATCGGGTAGACGGTCTGGGCAAGAAGAGGCGATCCCGACGCCAGGACCATGAGAGACGCTGCGGCGAAATATTTGATCATGAGGGCTCCGCGTCAGAAAATTCCGGCGCCGCACCGGGGCGACCTCCATCGCAGAACAGCGCGCGCGAAGTCTGCCATCCTACCGGCCGTGAATGACAACTCCATTACGCAGGCGGGGTGAAGCCCGCGGCGTCATCCAGAAAAGTTACGCCCGCGCGGTTCAGCTCTTGTCGTTCTCGAGTTTGAGGATGTCGGAGCCTTCGCCGATCGACAGCAAGCCTGTCTTTGCGTAGAGACTCAACTTGGCGCGGGTATCGGTGATATCGAGGTTGCGCATGGTCAGCTGACCGATACGGTCCGCCGGCGTGAACGCCGCATCTTCGACCTTCTCCATGCTCAACCGCTCCGGCGCATAGGTCAGATTGGGGCTCTCGGTGTTCAGGATCGAGTAGTCGTTGCCGCGGCGCAGCTCGAGCGTCACCTCGCCGGTGACGGCGCGCGCCACCCAGCGCTGCGCGGTTTCGCGCAGCATCAGCGCCTGGGAATCGAACCAGCGTCCCTGATAAAGCAATCGGCCAAGGCGCATGCCGCTGACCCGGTATTGCTCGATGGTGTCTTCATTGTGGATGCCCGTGACCAGGCGTTCGTAGGCGATGTGCAGCAGCGCCATGGCCGGCGCTTCGTAAATACCGCGGCTCTTGGCCTCGATGATCCGGTTTTCGATCTGGTCGCTCATGCCGAGGCCATGCCGGCCGCCGATGGCGTTGGCTTCGAGGAACAGCGCGACGGGATCGGCGAAGGTCCGTCCGTTCAGCGCGACCGGCTGGCCCTCCTCGAAGCGCACGGCGACCTTCTCGGCCTTGACGACGCAGTCGTCGCGCCAGAACGGCACGCCCATGATCGGATTGACGATCTTGATGCCGCTGTCGAGGCTCTCGAGATCCTTCGCCTCGTGGGTGGCGCCGAGCAGATTGCTGTCGGTCGAATACGCTTTCTCGGCGCTCATCTTGTAGGCGAATCCGCTTGACGTCATGAACGCCGACATTTCCGCGCGGCCGCCGAGTTCGTCGATGAACTGCTGGTCGAGCCACGGCTTGTAGATCCGCAAATTCGGATTGGTCAGCAGGCCGTAGCGGTAGAACCGCTCGATATCGTTGCCCTTGTAGGTGGAGCCGTCGCCCCAGATGTTGACGCCGTCCTGCTTCATGGCCGAGACCAGCATCGTGCCGGTGACGGCGCGGCCGAGCGGCGTGGTGTTGAAGTAGGCGATGCCGCCGGTAGAGACGTGGAACGCGCCGGACTGGATGGCGGCAATGCCTTCGTGAACCAGTTGCGTGCGGCAATCCACCAGCCGGGCTTTTTCGGCGCCGAACTCGAGCGCCTTGCGCGGAATCTCGTCGTAGTCGGTCTCGTCAGGCTGGCCGAGATTGGCGGTATAGGCAAAGGTGCGGGCGCCCTTTTGCTTCATCCACAGCAGCGCCGCTGACGTGTCGAGGCCGCCCGAGAAAGCGATACCGACTTTTTCCCCCTTGGGCAGGCTCTTCAGGATCGTCGTCATAGTGCTTCCAATCGGTCGAAAATGGCGGACGTCGTTTGCGTCGTGTGCGGTTTGAGTGCGCGAATAACAAATTTCCCGCCGATGGGCACGCGTTTAATGGCACCAGGCGTGATGAAGTCGAACTTACCGGGAGCCCACATCGCGCCCGCGCCATTTCTGCCGCAACCGGTAGAGCGGCCAGGCGAACCGCGTCAGCGCGGCGTCGATCCGCGCGTCGGTGAGCCGGGTAGAGGGCCAACGGTAGATCCAGGCAAAGGCCAGCCAGATCACGATGAACGTCACCAGCCCGGCAATCGCGACATCGGTGAAAAAATGGCCGCCGAACGCCATCCGCAAGCCGCTGGTGACCACGCCGAACAGCGTCGCCGCGGTAAACGCCAGCGGCCGCCAGGCCGGCGGCGTCAGCGCCGCGGGCGCGTAGGTCCAGAACGCGGTGGCGGCCTCGCCGGAAAAGAACGAGCAGTTGCGGCCGCAGGTGCCGCGCGGGTCCCACCACGGCACGAATTGCTGCGGGCCATCGAATTGCGTGACCACGATGGGACGCGGCCGGCCCCAATGGCTCTTGAAGGTGAGATTGGTGAGAACGCCGGCCGAGAGAACAAGCGTCACCAGCAGGAACATGACCGTCCGGCCGGACACCAGCAGCGGCTTGTCGGGCCGCGCCAGCTTCACCACGAGTGCCACGATCGACGGCAGCGCGAGGCCCCACGCGATCCACATCGCGCCGTCGCGCGCGATCGCCGCCAGCGTGTTGAATTTCAGCGGAAAGGTCTTGTTCGATGCATCGAAGAACAGGCCGGCCAGCTGCAGGTCGAGCTCGGGATAAATCCCGAACAGCAATCCGACAACGAGCGCCAGCGCCAGCGCGGTATAAAGTCCCGATCGGTTCATGGCGCGGGGTTTAGCCGAGGCGACCGGGGATGAAAAGGCGTCCGGGCCGCTTCTTCATGACGCTGGCGGCGGCGGCGGTGCGGGCGAATGCGATGGCAGCGGCGGCGGGGGTGTCAGCGGGCGGCGTGGTTCGCGCCAGGCGCCGGCGTTGCGGCCCGCGATCATCCAGTACACGAGGCCCGCGACGATGCCGGCGCCGGTCATGATTTCGAGATGGCGCCGGACGATGCCGTTGAAGTGCAGCGTGTCGGGATCGAACGGGATCAAGCCGAGATAACAGGCGAGCCCGACGAGGCCGCCGCCGAGTGCGTAGGCCAGCACGCTCCGGATATAGAACGCCTCGGTGATCAGGACCACGATCGTCGCCGGCAACAGCGCAAAGCCGCTGAGGAAGATGAAGCCGAACCCGAGCACGATGTTGAGCGCGTCCTGATCGATCGGGCCGCCGGCGAAATCGGAAAATTCCGGGAACAGCACCGCGCCGACCACGATGATCCCCGCCATCAGGCAGGCGGCGAGGAAACCGAACAGGATGACGAACAAGCGGCCGATCAGGGACATGAATCAGACTGCCGTGATTGCGCGCGAACCGAAGCCACAACAAGATTGTCGTC
>CALROE020000453.1:0-4143 GCA_943369715.1 Bradyrhizobium ivorense | reverse complement strand
GCTTCGCTTCGCTCGCAATGACGCTGCGAGGCCGGAGTCCGAACGCGTTACCCCTTCGCCTTCTCTCTCGCCACCGCCTGCCAGCCAATGTCGCGGCGGCAGAAGCCTTCGGGCCAATTGATCTTGTCGATCGCGGCATAAGCGCGCCGCTGCGCCTCGCTCACGGTCTTGCCGGTGGCGCAGACGTTCAGGACGCGGCCGCCATTGGATAGAATCTTGTTGCCGTCGGCTTTGGTGCCGGCGTGGAATATCTCGACGCCCTCGACCTTGGCCGCCTCATCGAGGCCTGCAATGACAAAACCCTTGCCGTAGTCGCCGGGATAACCCTTCGTCGCCATGATCACCGTCAGCGCCACGTCGTCGAACCAGCGCAGGCTGAAATTCTTCAATTGCCCGTCGGCAGAGGCGATCAGCGCCGGCACGATGTCCGACATCATCCGCAGCATCAGCACCTGGCATTCCGGGTCGCCGAAACGGGCGTTGTATTCGACCAGTTTGGGGCCGTCCTTCGTCATCATGATTCCGGCATAGAGCACGCCCTTGTAGGGCGAGCCCATGGCGGCGAGCGCGCGCAGCGTCGGAGTGATCATCTCGTCCATCACTTGCGCGCAGATCGCATCCGTCATGACAGGCGCCGGCGAGTAGGCGCCCATGCCGCCGGTGTTCGGGCCCCGGTCGCCGTCGAAGGCGCGCTTGTGGTCCTGCGCGGTGGCGAGCGGCAGCGCGTGCTCGCCGTCGCACAGCGCGAAGAACGAGGCCTCCTCGCCCTGCATGAACTCCTCGACCACCACCTCGGCGCCGGCCTCGCCAAATCCGCCGCCGAACATCATGTCGACCGCGTCGAGCGCCTCCTGCTCGGTCATCGCCACCACCACGCCCTTGCCGGCGGCAAGGCCGTCGGCCTTGACCACGATCGGCGCGCCCTGCGCGCGGACGTAGGCTTTTGCCTGCTCCGCATCGGTGAAGTGTTCCCAGGCCGCGGTCGGAATGTTGTTGGCGCGGCACAGCGCCTTGGTGAAGCTTTTCGAACTCTCGAGCTGTCCGGCCGCTTTGGTCGGGCCGAATGCCTTGAAGCCGGCGGCATTGAGATCATCGACCATGCCGGCCGCGATCGGCGCGTCCGGTCCGACCACGACGAAGTCGACTTTGTTGTTCTTGCAGAAATCGATCACCGCCGCATGGTCTGATATATCGACCGCGACGCATTCGGCTTCCCGGGCGATCCCGGCATTGCCCGGCGCGCACCAGAGCTTTGTCACCAGCGGTGAGGCTGCGATTTTCCAGGCGAGAGCGTGTTCGCGGCCGCCGGAACCGAGCAGGAGGATGTTCATGAATGCAGCCGGATGAAGGTGTGCGGAACCGTGTCGGTCGCACGAGTCCCCCTGTCGCTGCAAGGGGGGACACCGCCCAAACATCGTCATTCCGGACGGCGCGCCATGCGCGCCGATCCGGAATCTGGAGATTGTGTTGGCGCTGGTGCAACCCAGATCGAGATTCCGGGTTCGATGCTGCGCATCGCCCCGGAATGACGGGGCTAGACCTACGACTTCCCCGCCGCGCCGGCGATGATTTCCTGCAGGGTCGCGACGTGGCGGGCGAAGGCGCCGCGGCCCGCCGCGGTGGCGGTCACCGTGGTTTGCGGTTTCCTGCCGACAAAGGCCTTGTCGACCGCGACATAGCCGGCCTTCGCCAGCGTCTCGATATGGGCGCCGAGATTGCCGTCGGTGGCGCCGGTCAGCTTCTTCAGCCGGGAGAATTCGAGCCCGGCCGTTCCCGGCAGCGCGTTCAGCGCCGCCATGATCTTCAGCCGCAGCGGCTGGTGGATGATGTCGTCGAGCTCGGCCATCGCTAGCTCCGGCGCATCCAGAGACCGCCCAGCATCAGCCCGCCGCCATTGACCACCGCCATCCACGGTTCGAACCACGGTCCGACGAAGAAGTAGCCGACCAGGGTGAGCGCGGCGATGGAAAGCCCGATCGCGACAAAGGCCGGTCCGACCCACAGCCCGGCGACGGTGTAGACCAGCATGAAGTAGAGCGCCCAGAACACGCCCAACTGGCGTGGCGTGAACTGGCCGAGCACGGCGCAGCAGAAATAGCCGAAGGCGAAGAACAGCAGCAGCGCCGCCAGCGCCCGGCCATCAAAACTGCGCACGCCGCTTTTAGCCTGGGCGAAGGCGCTGATCGCGAACGAACCCGCGATCCCGGCCACGTTGACGGCGATCCAGATATAGCCGGCCAGCCGCGGCCAGAGGAACGAGGCGATATTGGCGGCAAACACCAGCGCGCCCCACATGATCAGCATCAGGCTGGCGAGCTGGTAGATCCGGGATTGCCGGACCCGGCGGACGATATCCTCGATATCGCTCAGCGCCGCGGCGGCTTCCTGGCGTTCGATGCTCATGAGGACCCGCTTCCTGCCTTGGCGACATCTTCCGCAATGATGGAAATGGCCCGGGGCGCGCTGACGATGCCCATGTGATTGACACCATCGATCAGCCTGACGTCAACCGCGGGCGCGACCGCGTGCACGGCCGGCGCATATTGGTCCGCGAGCATCAACTCGTCATCGGCGCCGGAAATGATCGTCACCGGCTTCCTCGCAGCGGAGAGGTCGCGGCGGAAGTCGTAGTCGCGGACCGCGAAATTGCGCATCAGCCGGTCGCTGTAGGTTCCCACCGAGTTCTTCGCGGAGTTCGGCGGCACCGCGAAGGCCAGCACCGGCAAGGCGTCGCAGCAGGTGATGCCGATGGCGCGCAACGTCGCCAATCCCGCAATGCGCGGAATGTCGGCGCTGGCCCAGCCGCCGGATTTCGGCCGGTTGGTCGGCGAATTGTAGCCGAGATAGGGCGCCAGCAGCACGGTGCGCTCGAACAGGTCCTGGATCGGCGAGCCCGCGACCCGCAACGCAAAGCCGCCGCCGGAGGAGTGCCCGACCAGCGTCAGCGGTGCCGAGGGCGCGGACTTGCGAACGACCGCGACGAGATCGGCGAGGTCATCCTCCAGCTGGCCAAGATAGCCGATGTCGCCGCGGGTTCCCGAGGTGCCATGGCCGCGAATGTCCACCGCCCAGGTTTCCACGCCGCGCGCCGCCAGCGCGCCCGACAGCGCGTGGATGGTGCCGCCGCTGGAACCGGACGAGCCGTGAATCACGATCGCCGCACGCCCGCCGGCGGGGCTGGCGGCGGCGTAATGGCGGAAACCCAGCCAGGTGCCGTCCCGGGCCTGAAACCGCTCGACGGCGGGCAAGGCGCTGAAATCGACGGTGCCGCGGGCCGCGGAGATCGAGGCAAGCTCGGGCGGACGCGACAGCGGCGTGGCGACAAGCGCTGTGATCAGGAGCGCGGCGACGCCTGCGGCGCACAGGGTCCATCTTGCGGCGATCAGGGGCGCTCTTATCAGCAAATTCGACATGAGATTCCTCGGCTATCTATTATTTGCAGAGAACTCTGTATTACAGAGTATATGAATTTGCAAGGCCGGATTGGCGGTATTGGCGGAAAATCCCTAACTTGCTGGCCAGCCTTCAAAACTCCGAATCGATTGTCCCGATGCCCGCAGCCGAACCCCTGCTCAATGCGCCGGAATTCACGGTGTCCGAACTGTCCTCCGCGCTGAAGCGGACGGTGGAGGACGCCTACGGGCATGTCCGGGTGCGCGGCGAAATCTCCGGGTTCCGCGGGCCGCATTCCTCCGGGCACTGCTATTTCGCGCTGAAGGACGAGAGCGCCAAGATCGAGGCGGTGATCTGGAAGGGCGTCCATGGCCGGATGCGCTTCAAGCCGCAGGAGGGCCTCGAGGTCATCGCCACCGGCAAGCTCACCACCTATCCCGGCTCGTCGAAATACCAGATCGTGATCGAGGCGATCGAGCCCGCCGGCGTCGGCGCGCTGATGGCGCTGATGGAAGAGCGCAAGCGCAAGCTCGCCGCCGAAGGCCTGTTCGACGAGGCGCGCAAGCAACTCTTGCCGTGGCTGCCGGAAGTGATCGGCGTGGTCACCTCGCCGACCGGGGCCGTGATCCGCGACATCCTGCATCGGCTGCAGGACCGCTTTCCGCGCCGCGTGCTGGTGTGGCCCGTCAAGGTGCAGGGCGAGGGTTCGGCCGAACAAGTCTCGGCCGCGATCCGCGGTTTCAATGCGCT